>DATEAO010000030.1:0-6466 GCA_035288345.1 Candidatus Methylomirabilota bacterium
CACGCCGAAGCAGATCCTCTGCTACCACGCGCTGGGGTACGCGCTCCCGGCCTTCGCGCATATCCCGATGATCCTCGGCGCTGACCGGAGTCGGCTCAGCAAGCGCCATGGCGCCGAGTCCGTGCAGGCCTTCCGAGAGGCCGGCATCCTCCCCCAGGCCATGCTGAACTACCTGGCGCGCCTGGGCTGGTCTCATGGCGACCAGGAGGTCTTCTCCAAAGAGGAATTGATCCGTTACTTCGACATGGGCCACGTCGGCTCGGCCGGCGCCATCTTCGACCAGACCAAACTGGAGTGGCTGAATAGCCACTGGCTGCGCCAGCTTTCACGGGCCGAGCTTGCCCAATCCCTTGCTCCCTTCGTCGAGGGCGCAGGCTTCACCTGCCCGCGGGATCTGGAATGGCTTGGCCAGATGGCGGAGCTCTTCCTCGAGCGGGCCAAGACCCTGAAAGAGATTGTGGAACGGGGCCGCTTCTTTTTCGAGGCGCCGGCAGGGTACGATCCTCAGGCGGTTCAAAAACTCTTCACGCCTGATGCGCTTCCACGGCTTCGGCTTCTCACCAAACGCCTCGAGAGCCTCTCACCGTTTGAGGCTCCAACGATCGAGATGTTTTTTCGGGGCCTTGCGGCCGAGCTCGGCCTCAAACTGGTCGATCTCGCTCAGCTCGCCCGTGTCGCGCTGACGGGGGGGATCGCGAGTCCTCCCCTTTTCCAAGTTGCGGCTCTGCTGGGACGCGACGAAACGTTTCAACGCCTGCGCGCCGCCGAGGCGTTCCTCGTGAGCCGTGAAGCGTGAAGGGTGAAGCGTGAAGCGTGAAAAAGCGATGAAACATCTCGAAAAATATCAGTCTCTCTTTCTGGCACTTCACACTTCACACTTCACTTCCAAAATTACGCTTCACTCTTCACGCTTCACGCTTCCCGTCTAAAATGTTTCTGATCACGCTGCTCGGTGGCCTTGCCCTTCTCTTGTACGGCATCCAGCTGGTCGGGGAGGGGCTTCAGCGCTTGGCTGGTGGACGGCTTCGCTATCTGCTCACGAAGCTCACGCGCACTCGACTGGCTCAAGCGGCCGTCGGTGCCCTGGTCACGGCTGTGATCCAATCTTCCTCGGCGACCACCCTCATGCTGATCGGCTTCGTCTCCGCTGGCCTTCTCTCATTTTCCCGAGCGATGGGCGTGATCCTCGGGGCGGACATCGGGACCACGCTCACCGTGCAGCTTCTGGCCTTCCGGATTCAGGAAGCCGCAGTGGCGCTCGTCGCGGCGGGGTTCGCCATCACCTTCTTTGCAAAGCGGCAGGCCAGTCGGAGTCTGGGGCAGGCGATCCTCGGGTTCGGGTTCGTGTTTCTCGGTCTCAAGCTGATGACCGACGGAATGGGCTTGATTCGCGACCACCCGCTCTTGCGCCAGGTGGTGCTCACCGTGGTGGAGAGCCCGATCTTCGGGATCATCGTGGGGGCCATCGTGAGCGCCTTGGTGGCGTCATCTGCCGCGACGATCGGCGTGCTCCTGACGTTGTCGCATCAAGGGTTGCTGCCGCTGGCCGGCGCCATCCCCATTGTGCTGGGCGCCAACATCGGCACCTGCACGACCGCGTTGACCGCGAGCATGAAAACTTCGACCGACGGCCGACGGGTCGCCGTCGCCCACATCGCCTTCAAGCTGCTCGGGGTGCTCCTGGTCTTTCCATTTTTAGGTCCGTTCACCCGTCTGGTGGAAGCCACCGCGTCCGATCCTGCCCGGCAGATCGCCAATGGCCACACTCTCTTTAACATCGGGATCAGCGCGGTCTTCCTCTTCTTTCAGCCGCTCGCGGCGCGGCTGATCACCCTTGCAGTGCCCGAGCGTGAGGAGGCCGACACGCCGTTCCGGGCCCGGTACCTCGACGAGCGGTTCCTGGGTCAGCCAGCGCTGGCCATCGGGCAGGCCACGAGGGAAGCGCTCCGGATGGCCGACGTGGTGCAGGGAATGTTTCGCGACACGCTCACCGTCTTTCGTACGCACAGCCCGGACCTGGTGAACTCGGTCGAGAAGCGTGATGACCAGGTGGATTATCTCGACCGCGAGATCAAGCTGTTCCTGACACGTCTCAGCCACGAGACGATGTCACCCGATCTCTCGCGAAAGCAGATTGCGCTGCTCTCCTTCATCCAAAACATGGAGAACATCGGGGACATCATCGACAAGAACCTCATGGAGCTGGCTCGGAAGAAATATGCGGGGGGGCAGCACTTCTCCGAAGCCGGAGAGACGGAGCTGGCGGAGTTCCACAGCCTCATCGCCAAAAACCTGGAACGCACCGTGGCCGCCTTTGCGACCAGCGACCACTCCCTTGCTCAGGAGGTGCTGGACCAGCGCCCGCTCATGCGCCAGCGCGAGCGGGAACTCCGGGAGTCCCACCTCTCGCGCCTCCGCGAGGGCCTGGCGGAGTCACTGGAGACCTCGGAAATCCATCTGGATGTCCTCACCAACCTCAAACGCGTCAACTCCCACATCACGTCCATCGCGTTCCCCATCCTCGAAGAGTAAAACGGAGCACTTTTTGCTGTGGGTTCGAGCACAGGCTTTGAACAGGTCCAGGAGTTGGCCCGCCGTCTCTTGGAGACACACGCGTTGCGGGCCGCTGACGCCTTGCAGCTGGCCTCGGCCCTCATCGTGGCCGAGCATCACCCTCGCGATTTCCCGTTCGTGACACTCGATCAACGGCTCGGTGATGCCGCAGAGCGGGAAGGATTTGGCCTGATTGGTCTTGAGGCGTGACGGCCGGCTTAAAGCTCGCGGCGGCTTTTTGCGACGAACTGCCGTTCATGGAGTGCTTGCAGTCCGGCGAGGGTGTGGCCTACCCAGGGCTCTTCCTCGCGAATCTTCGTGATGCGGGCGAAGCGGAGCGCAAAGCGTGAGCGGTAAATCGGGCTCCGCTGAGCGGAGGAAGTCGGGTGTCAAGCTGACCTTCTCAAGACGGCTCCGCATCGCAGAGCGTGGCGAACTCTCCGAACAGCATGGACCTATTGTACGGGAGCGGCTCCATGCGTCCCTCACAGGGAGCGCTTGGCGCCAGGGTCAGGGGGAGGACGGCTCAGCGGGGTGAATGAACGGCTGGCGTGGCGTCGAAACGTGACCCCTGCAACCCAGCAAGCTTTTGCGCGAGATCGTCCAGCTGGATTGGTTTCTCGAGATAGGGTTGACAGGAGTCGACGAGAAATCGTCTCGCCTCTGGGGTCGCGATATCCCCCGTAAAGAAGAGAACAGCCGGGCGGCGTGGAAGGTCCATCGCTTGGAGGGCCTGCCAGACCTCCTGCCCGCTCATCCGAGGCATTTTGAGGTCAAGGGTGATCAGGTCATATCTCCCGTCGCCCAGTCTCGCTAATGCCTCGTGGCCCGAGTGGGCGATGTCGGCTCGGTGCCCGAGCTGACCAAACATCATTGCCAGCACCTCAGCGACCGCTGGCTCGTCATCGACCACGAGCACAGAGAGCGGCTGGACGGTAGTGGCGACGCTGTCGAGAGACTCGACGCTCACCGGGGTCTCGCGCTCAATCACCGGAAGCAGAATCGTAAATGTCGCTCCTCGTCCGATCTCGCTCTCAACGCGGAGATGCCCGCCATGAGCCTGAATGATGCCGTAAGAGATGCTGAGCCCCAGTCCTGTTCCTTGTCCAATCGGTTTGGTGGTCAAGAACGGGTCGAAGATCCGCGGGAGGATCTCAGAGGCAATGCCGGGTCCGTCATCGCGAAACGTCGCCCAGACTTGACTGTCGTCGCGTCCGGTCTCGATCCAAAGAGTCCCCCGATCATGGGCGGCCTTCATCGCCTGGTGGGCGTTAAGGACGATGTTCAGGATCACCTGTTGGAGCTGACTCCGATCAGCCAGGATTTTGGGAAGCGGTTCAGTGAGCCGCCATAGCACCTCGATCTGATCCGTAGACAGGTGATAGGCCTGAAGCGACAGGGTGTGGCGAAGCAGGTCGTTGAGGTCGAGGGGCAGTCGCTCGTGAGGGGTGGGTCGTGCGAAGGCCAGGAGGTCCCGGATGATCCTCGCGGCCCGCAGGGCCTCGTTGCGGATCGTTTCGAGATCGTCGGCCAGAGCTTCTGCCGGGCGCTTTCTCAGCGCCAGGTCCGAGAACCCCAAGATGACAGAGAGCGGATTGTTGATCTCGTGCGCGACTCCTGCGGCGAGCTGCCCTGTCGCGGCGAGCTTTTCAGTTTGGATCAGCTGGTCCTGGAGCTCTTTGACCTGGCTCAGGTCGCGAGAGACCCCGATGAGGGCGACCGAGCGGCCCGCCTCATCCAGCACCGGCGTGGCGGTGAGGAGAATCGGGAATTCTTCCCCTGATTTTCGCCTCACGTACATCTCGCGCTGGACCTCTCCACCCTGGATGATCCCGTTGAGAAAGCCCGCGAACTCCCCTGGATCTTGCCGGGCGTCCATGAGCATCGCGGGCTTTCCGACGACCTCGGCCTCGGTGTATCCGCGCATTTTCGTGAACGCGTCGTTGACGAACAGGGTCGTTCCCTCGAGATCAGTGATCACGACCGCTTCACCGATCGACCGGATCGCCTGACCGAAGAGGCGCAGCCGTTCCAGGGCCTCTTTATTGCGTTGGTAGAGGCGGGAGTTCTCCAGCGCGGCCGCGGCTTTTGCGGCGAAGATTTCCAGGAGCTCCTCCTCTTCTTCGCTGAACCGACGCGGCCCCTTGCTCAGGAGGATGAGCGCGCCAAGCGCCCGCTCTCCAACGATCAGCGGAACGGCGATCTGTGAGACCTTGTCCCCAATGGCCTTGATCCACTCTTTGTGCACCTGCAACGGCTCCTCCAGCAAATTGGAGGAGTAGCGTTTGGTTTTGTGCTGGACGACCCAGCCCGCCAGACCAAAGCCTAACGGGAGGTGCGTGGTGGGGGGCACGAAGGAGAGTCCCCTTCGGGCCCGATAGGCCGCCATCCGGAGCAGCTTGGCCTCTTCGTCCACGACCCAAGTACGGGCCAGGTCGCCATCAAGGAGATCCAAGGCCGCCTCGGTCACGAAGTCGATCACCTGCTGCAGGTCCAGGGTTGAGGAGACGAGGTGGCTCAGCTCGGTGAGCCGCTTCATCCGGACCAAGCGGGCCTGGGTCTCCTCGAAGAGCCGAGCATTCTTGATCGCGATGGCAGCCTGGTCGGCAAACGAGAGGGCCAGAGCGATCTCCGCGTCACCGAATGGGTGAGGGTCTTTTGTCAGGAAGCTCAGGACCCCGATCGTGCGGTCCGCCTCCTTCACAGGGACACCCAGATATGAGGTGAGACCAAGGTTCTCCCATGAAGGCGGACGCTGGCTTCTTTCATCGGTCAAACGATTCAATACCGTCAGCGGCTCCCCATGGGTTGCCACCCATCCCGGCAACGATTTCTCTAGATGTGAGTCGTCCTGGAGCTCAAGCGGGAAGCCGATCCCGGCTGCCCAGACGAGGCGGTCTCCGTCAGGGTGCAGGAGCCTCAAGGTGCAGGCGGTGACCCTCATGACAGACGCCGCCTCACGAGCAATCGTCTCAAGGACCTCATTGATCTTAAGAGAGGAGCTGACAGCCCGCCCGGCTCGAATCAGTCCGTGGAGCTCCTGGGTGGTTTGTTGAGCCTGCTCGTAGAGCCAGCTGTTCTCGATCGCGATGGCCGCTTGGTGCGCGATCCCTTGGACCAAACGAAGCTCCTCTGGGGTGAAGCGGTGAGCCTCTCGCATCCAAGCGATCGCAAGCCCGCCCATTGCTTCCCCCTTCAGCAGGAGCGGAAAGATGAGAAGCGACTTGTGAGGAATCAGCCGTGCCAGTGGGTGACTGAAGAACTTCGAGTCTGATTGGCTGTCACTGGAATAGATCGGCCCCTTGAGTTGCGCCGCCTCCTCAACCAGGGGATGCCCAGAAGGGATCGAAGTCGTGGCAAACGACTCGATCAATTCCGGGGGGACATGATAGCCCGCCAGGGGGATGAGCGTGTCACGAGTTGAGTTGAAGCGCCAGGCGCCTCCCATGTCCGCTCCAAGGATTCGCACGACCTCCCTCGTTGCCCGCCGCGCGACCTCGGCCAGGTCGAGGGTTGAACCAACGGCTTGCCCGACGGCGAGAAGCGTTTCGGTCCGCGTCAGGTGCTGCTGGGTCTCCTCGTAGAGCCTGGCGTTCTCCAGGGCCAGAGCAGCTTGGTCGGCAAACGCCTGAAGCAACGAGAGGTCGGCTTCTGTGAAGACCCGTCCGACCTGATCACCGACTCCAAGCGCGCCGATGATCTGCCCCTTTGACCGGAGGGGGATAGCAAGAAGTGCGCGAACCCCGAAGGTCTCCAGGTAGTGATGAATCTCAGTCTGGATGATTTGGGAGTCATTCAATATATCGGCGCAGCACACAGGCTCACCTCTCACCACGGCTCGGCCTGTCACCCCGGCCCCTGGGGGCAGCACATACCCAACCTCTTGTGCATACCCCTCACCACCACTCACGGC
>DATEAO010000031.1:0-13561 GCA_035288345.1 Candidatus Methylomirabilota bacterium
CCACTCCGATTTCTCCTTGGTCACGCCGTAGAGCCCTGGATCTTCTCGATAGTTCTCGACACCGGGGGCGCCGAGCGTTCTGAAGAAGCGGCGGAACGAGATGTGGCGAAGTGGATTCGCGAAGACGTCAGGATTACCCGGCACGCCCAGCGCGTGAAATTTCTCGTCGGAGAAGAGCGGGCCGCCGTGACACTGAACGCAGCCGGCCTTGCCCTGGAAGAGCGCGAGGCCCTGTCGCGGCTCGGCCGAGAGCGCCGTCTGATCGCCGCCGAGATACCGATCGACCGGCGCGTTCCGCGAGGTGATCGTCCTGAGGAAAGCCGCGACGGCTGTGATTGTGCGGCCGAAATTCGGCTCGGCGCCAAACGCCTTCTGGAAGAGCTCCACGTATTCGGGAACCTGCTTGAGCCGCTCTGTGACGAGACGCCCATCGACCTGCATGAAGTGAGCCTCGGTCAGATGATCGCGGACAAGGGTGGGGAGGTCTGACCCCGCCATGCGTCCGTCCCAGTAGTTCCGCTTGTAGTAGGCGGCGTTCAGGAGCGTCTGAGCGTTTCGGAAGTACTCGCTGCCGGGGTAGCCCGTGGACAGCGCCTTGCCATCACCCCAGCCGGTGGCTGGATCATGGCAGCTATCGCACGAGACACCCCCGTCACCGGAGAGCCTCGGGTCGAAGAAGAGGAGCTTGCCAAGCTCCACCTGTTCGGCTTTCGGGAGCGCGGGTGAAGGCAACGGAGCCAGCGGCTGCGCCGCCGCCTCAAGCGCGAAGGCGGACGAGCAGAGCGCCGCGAGAACGCTCAGCCGGAAGATTCTGCTCATCACTGTTCTCCGGTGTCGAGCCTCGCGTAGGTTTCAGAAGCGCGACAGTCGGTAACCTCGAGGCTCGAGAATTCAGGATTTGGCGTCACGTCAACGATCGAGATCACCGAGGCATGACGGTATCGGCGCGGCATGTGCGAGCTCACCGAAGCGACGACGACGATCACCATCAAGAGAAGAGCCCGATGCTCCCAGGCGTATGGAACGAGCAGCAAGAGTCCGAGCTTTAGCAGCACCGCGAGCCCGCGCACTTCGAGAAGCCAGCGCGTGCTCACGGCGGTCTCTAGGGCCATGAGGACGAGCCCGCTCCCGACTGTCAGCCAGAGGACGAGAATGAGGCGGTCGGCGTCAACTTCCCAAACGTGACCGCCCAGCAAGAGTCCGAAGGCAGCAAGATGAATCGTGCGACACCCCACGTTCAGCAGACGCGCATGAGGTATGGTCCGCGGCGGGCCCGGGAAGAGCGCCGTCCTCAAATGGATCACCGGCGGAGGAGGGCTGCAAAGCGTCTGCCAGTTGCCCCGCTCTTGATTCCGCCTACTTACCAGGACCCAGCAGTAAAGCTACTGGGGCAATCGGACCACACCCTTGGGGCAACTCTGCGACAGTTGGCGACCAGCCCCTCTTTTTCCGCGCCGACGCTTTGAATTTAAAGCTTCTCAAGGGCATAGGCACCATATTCCAGCGTGACGCGCTGCCTGACGCCGTGGCATTCGATCATGTCACCGGGATGAACATCGTCGGGCAAGAAGACCACTTCTCCGCCCACCGCGCAGCTCGCCCTCTTGACCTCAGCCACATTCCACACCCCATTGCTCTCGCTCGCCCGGAGCGAGAGCCCGGCTCAGTTCGGACAGTCGAAGACCTCACCGCTCTTGATCCCGGCCGGGATCTCGATCTCCTGCCCTCACCCAGAGCACAAGACCTTCGGCATTTTCCCTCCCCTATCCGAGGCCCAGGAGGCGCTCGATCTTCCCTCGATCGAATCCAACCACAACTTCGCCATTGATGATTGTGACCGGCGTCGCCCGATACCCGAGCTTCTGCAACTCTCCCAGAGCAGTAGGATCCTCACGGATGTTTTTGTCGGTGAACTGAACACCCTTGTGAGAAAGAAACTCTTTCTCAGCTCGGCAGCTTGCTCACCCGGGCTGACTGTAGATAATGATCTGTTTCGTCATCCCTTCCCCTCCGTCATTACAGAGAATCTCACCTCATACAACCCTCAAGGGCCGCGGGCTATTTCGTAGGGAGCGCGCGGCGAAGGTCAGCCTCGCGGGGGATACCGGTGACGGCCTGGCCACCTTTCGCCATGAGGATGCTCGCGATGTCGATCCCTTCGGAGAGAAGCTTGGGGTGCTCACCTTTGATGCTTCGATCGGTTTTCAAGATAGCGCCTCGATTCACTGAGTCGAAGGCATTACGTTGAGGAGCTTGGCCTTGAAGCCGAGGCGATCAATGGCGGCCACGAGCTTGTCGGCCGAGACCTTCGCGTCGTCGAACTCCACCCGTGCTTCAGCCTTCTCCAGGCTCACCTCGGCCTTTGTTACCCCCGGCAGCCTCTCCAAGGCTGTCGCCACTGAGATCGGTCAGGAGCTACAGACCATCCCTTTGACCTGAATCGTGGCGACCCTCGGCGCGGCCTCAACTGTGATCGCCAACGCGAATATGGCCGTGAGAAGCAACGTTATGACAGCGAGCAGCCGTTTCATCACAAGCCTCCTACGAGCTTGAAAGCGTTCACATTCCCGCGCGAACATAGTAGTAACCAAGATAGAGGCCGGCCAGGATCAGCACAACGCCGCTGGCCCGCTTGATCCATTTCGTCGAACTCTGAAGAGTTCGAATGAGGTTTTGCTTTGCCAATCCGACCAGCAGTGTGGTGAGGAGCATGAGCAGAGCCATCGCGGTCGCGAAACTGGCGAAGGTCAGGATTGCCGCGCCCGAAAACCCGCTGGTAAGCGGAAGCACGGTGATCGAGACATAAAGCGGAAGCGTACAACCTGTCGATGCGAGGGCGTACCCAAAGCCATAGAGAAACACGGCAGCAGCAACGGGGAGACCTCGGCCCCCGAGCGGGAGGGCCAGCGAGGGCATGCGGATGTCAGCAAACTGAACGACCCCAAGCGCGACGACAGCCAGCGCCACGAACGGCTTGGTCCCGATCAGATATGGGGAGAGCGCGCCGCCGATCAGGGTGATGGCGATCCCAACCAACGCAAAGAACAGAACGCTTCCGGCCGCGCATGAAAGCCCCAGGCCAAGCGAACGACCGATCCCGCTGTTTTCTCCTGAAGCCGCGAGGTAGTACGACACGTAGCCGGGGAAGAGCGCGAACGCGCACGGAGCAAAGAAGGCGCCAGCCCCTGCCAGGAATCCGAGCGCCGCCAGCGAGAGCGGGGCATCAAACTCCACCCACCGGAGCCCGACCACTGCTCCCTGTGTCCAGGCCACCCAGCCGATGAGGCCGAGAATAAGAAGGCCCGTCAGGGAGAGCCCCACGATCCAGGCGGGCGTTAGCGCCCGACCTGCTCGGTGAGCTGAAGCTCGAAGCGCTTCCCCTGGCCGGTGATGCGCAGCGTCAGTTCCCATCGTCCTTCCATTGTAAACAGCACTTGCCCACGATAAATTCCCGGCTGGTCGCTGGTACGGAGCGGAGCCACCACGCTCATCCCGTCAGCCATGCGACCCTGCAACGTGACCCTCACGCCTGTCAGCGGCTCACCGCCCGAACCTGCCAGCCGGACACGATAGATCGTCGCTTGCTTCGTGCCCGGCGTTACGGGCTCGCTGCCCAGCTCGACGCGAACGCCGTCAATCTCCGTGCTGAGGCTCCCGGCGCTCGCCGCAGAAATCGGAGCGCAGAGCAGCAGGGCCGCGACCAGGGTTCGAGGGTTCCTCACTCTCTGTCATCAGTCGCCGAGCGAAGCCGAGCCAGCAGTGCGTCCTCCCGGGGTACCCCCGAGAACTCGATCCTTCCGTTGATCGCGATGGCGGGAGTGGCCATCACCCGGTACCTCACCGCGACATCCGGATGCTCGGTGATGTCCACCTCCTCAAAGTGAAGATCAGGAATTTCAGTCCTGGCTTGCTCGATCAGCCTCGCGACCACACTCTTGGCCGCCGCGCACTTGCTTCAGCCGGGAGCAGAGAGCAGCTCAACCGTGGTCATGGCTTGGTCTCTTTTATCGCTCGAATGATCGAGCGTCCAAGCCCGACCATGGAGACAAATACGCCGATGGCGAGCAGCGGGCCGAGAAATGAGGTTGCGTTGACGGTATCGTCGCCGTGGGCGGAGGCTTCGATAGGCCAGAGGAGTAGCAGTGCCATCAGCCCTCCGACCTTTGCAGCCACGACACTCGAACTTTGCAGCGCCCCAGCGCGCTTCCAGTCGTTCCAGAGGATTGGGATGGCGACAAGCAATGCAATGACGACCCAGGGACCATAAAGGAGCCAGGGATCATGCACGGGCATGTCCCCAAGCGCCTTCTCGACGGCAGCGCTCTCAGCGATATTCGCCCCTAGAGTCAAGTGAACAAGCTTGTTCCAGACCTTGTGAATGGCTGACTCTTCCCAGTAGGCGTGGCCAAAGAGATAGCCTTTGGGGATCAAGAGCGCAGCGAAGCCAATAAGCCCCCAGCCAATAAGCTTCTCGATACGCTCACGCTTCCTTGACAACCAACCCGTGGCATTTACTCCAAGAATCGCCAGAACGGAGAGGGCCAGAAGCGGTGTGGCTCGGCCGACGCCGTGGATGAGGCCATAGGCCAAGCCCGTCGGCACACTTCCCGACCCGGCGATGTAGGTGAGGAGAACATAGAAAGCCGGGTTGGGGCAACCGATTCCCGCGTTGCCGAGGAGCAACCCCATGCCGAACGCCTTGAGATAGTCACCGCGTTGCTGGATCACTCCGGGTAGCGGGCCGCTGTAACTCGGGGCCCGCCAAGGAATAAGTCCCAACTCTGAGAGCCCGAAGATGTAGGCAGCCACTCCTGCTGTGAGCCACATGAGGAGCGTGACCTTGTCCAGATAAAGGATCTGCCCAAGGTATGCCACCGCCACTCCGTACGCCGTAATCGTGAGTGCGAGTCCAAGGCCAAAGAGGAGCGCCATGGTGAACCCACGCCGATAGCTCCGTCCCAAGCTGAGAGGGACGATCACAAACACGGCGGGAAGCGTGCACGGCAGGACAATCATCGAGAGCCCGGACGTGTACGCCAGGGTCAATGTCACAATCTCTAGGGGTGACGTCGCCAAGCTGAACAGTCCAACAACGAACGCTGAAAAGAGGACGAGACCGGTTGCGATCAGGAATACTCTGAAGCGACGATCGCCAGCCTCGATCGAAATTGGGTGTGCGTTCATAGTCATGAGCTCCTTTGGGTGCCTCTCGGCTTCTTCTCGCCCGAAGCAGAATGAGACCCGCCTGATTGCGTCTCGATGTGAGGGCACACGGCAGCCTTTCGGGAAGGAATCCTCCCCCATGCGGCCAGGCTTTGCCGGATTCGCCGGCGCAACGCCATCAGGTCAGCCAGCTTCCGGTCCAACTCTTTGGCCTTGGCCTCCAGAAGATTTCTGGCGTGGATGCACGGGGGACGGCCAGTTTGCCGGATCGTGATGACCTCTTTGATCTCTGCCAGTGTCAGGCCAAGCCCTTGGGCTGCTTTGATGAAGTTGAGGAGATCCACGGTCTCAGGCGGGTAGAGCCGATAGCCGTTCTCCGCCCGGAAGGGAGCAGGCACGAGACCCATCGCCTCATAGAAGCGAAGGGTCTTGGGATTGAGCCCGACTCGGGCAGTCACTTGACCGATGCGAAGAGGCGTCGCGTTCATGCCCCAAGTATAAACCTTCCAGTCAGGTGGAAGGTCAAGCAGGAAAGCCGTCAGCACCCATCGGTTTGGCGTTCCGCCAAACTGCAGCATGGGTGCCCCCAGCGTTGAGATTTCGGAGAAATCTGTAGGGGGCCATCAGCGTCCAGGAGTCAGCTTCCGAGCCATCTCCCTATTTCGAGGCTGATAGCTGATCGCTGATAGCTGACCGCTATGTTCTGGATCTCCTGATGAAGGCTCTGAGATAGAAGATGAGGACAACCGTCACGACGCCGGAAAGAGCGCCCATGAGGAGAAGCGCGAGGCTGCCTTGGGAGAAATACTTCGCGAACTCAAGCGCGGCGAAGAAGGCGAAGAAGGCGATCGCCGAGCTGATGAGGATCTTATGAGCGGTCGTGATGGTCATTCGTTAGTGCGGGTTCCAACTAGCTTCGCCATACTGCGTTCTCGGTCGTCGGGCATCCTCAATGTACAACCGCGTACACCTCCGGTGCCCTCCTCTCTCGGGCCTTGTCTGGCTCGCCATTTGGACCCGCACCCCAGACACAACTTCGAGATCCGCTTCAATAGGTCGGCGTTTCGCTAGCTCTCAGCTTTCAGCAGTCAGCTATCAGCGTTTAGAGTGTCCTGAGTCAGAGCAATCCGCTGACATTTGCACGTTTCTGTCAGACTTTGTTTTTTGACCGTCCACTCGCGCCGAGCTGAGAAGCGAGCAGATCGAGGCCCGAGGGAGGAGGGACCCCGAGGCGTATGAGGGTATACGTTGAGGCGTTCCGACGACCGAGAATGAAGAGATGCGAAGCTTATCGGCACGGCGCTAGACTTTGAATGAACGCTGGGCAAGGAGAACGTACACGGCCAGCGCGAGGAGAAAGCTCGGGATCGACGCGCCGAGCCAAGGCGCGCCGGCCAGGCCCCAACCCGCCAGATTGCCCGCGATCCAGTGGTAAACAATGACGCCAATCAGCCACGCGATGATGCCTGGCCAATGCACTCCAGCTCGGCCCCAGTACTTTCCGTTGAATCTAAACAGCTCCTTGACGTCATAGTGCTTCCTCAGCAGGTAGAAATCAGCCGCGAGGACCCCGAAGAGCGGCACGAACACGGAACCGATCAGCAAAAGGAATAGTTCGTACCGCGTGATATCGAGAACAAGCGCGACCAGGAACGAGAGGAGACCCAGAATCAGAATAAGCAGCCGCTGGCTCGCCTCCGGAGAGATGTTCTGGATGGAGACCACGCTGGAGTAGAGATCGGCCCACGCTTCGTCGACCTCATCCACGAGGAGGACAAGCAGGGCCAGCGGACCCACGAGCAGCATGATAGCCTCGACAAAACTCTTCGGCTCCTGCGAAACATTCGCCGCCAGCAGAATAATCGCCCCAAGCGAATAGAACGCGAGATTCGCAGCCAGGTATCCAACGGCTGTGCCCCACGCCGCGGGCGCCGGCTTCCGGGCGAGCCGACTGTAATCGCCCACGAGCGGCATCCAAGAAATCGGCATCGCGATCGCGATATCGACCGCGGTCCAGAACCCCGGAAATCCTCCTTTGCCCGGCTGCGCCCAGAGCTGAGCCACGTCATAGCGGGTAAAGACGACCCACGCGATGTAGACCGTTGTGGCCAGCATCAGCCACACGGCGAACTGCCCGAGGAACCGGCGGACTACCGCAAGCGGTCCCCAGACCGAAAGGCCAACGGTGATCAATGTGAAGATGGCTAGCCAGACCCAGTACGCGTCCCAACCGAGAAGGCGCTTGCTCACCGCGTTCGCGGCATACCCCATGATCACAAGCTCGAAGATGGTCCATCCCCAAAGCTGAATCACATTGATCACGGTTGGGAGATAGGAGCCGCGGAGGCCCAGCGACGGCCGCAGCGCGACCATGGTGGGGACGCCGCTGACGCTGCTCGGAACACCCGCAAGCGCGAGCAGCACGACGCCGATTACTGACCCGAGCGCGATGGCGCCGAGCGCGTGAGGGAGGCTGAGGCCGGGAACCAGCAGGCTTCCCGCCAGCAGCACGAGCAGCCCAACACCGAGGTCTCCCCACAGGACAACGAAGTTCCAGAACTCTAACCGGCGGCGTGATTCAGGGACTGGCTCGATCCCTAATGGGGCGTCGATCATCTTTACCGCCGTGAAGCGTGAAGAGTGAAACGTGAAGAGTCAGTGACGTGTATCATTTCTTCGGTATTTCTTTCGGTCGCTTCACGCTTCACGTTTTAAGAGAGGATGGGGAGAGGAGCGGGCCGCGGAAAGCCCCAGGCAAGCGCGAGAGAATCCGCGGCGTGCTCGGGGTCCTCGCCGGGGTGCCGCCCTCGGTTTCTAAGCGCCGCATGAGCGAATTCGTGGGCGATCACATAGTGAGCGAACGCGAGCGAGCGATGTCTGAGCGAGCTATCGAGCACAATGAGCCGGCTCCCATTTCTCCCCTCTGGAGGCTTGAGGAAGACCCTCGTGGTCCAGCGCCCGCGTTCCGCGATGTTGATCCCGAACGCCGGGTCGTCCATGAACTCCCGCTGGACCGATTCCGGCAACTGGCGGAAGACGCGGGCAATCCGCTCTCTCAACCCGTCATCCTGGACAAACGCGGCCACGAATTCTTCCGGGCTTTTCAACTGATCTTCGCCTCACTGGCTGGAGTGATGACAAACTCAAGACGCCGATGAGCTTCGCGGAGCGCGGCTTCGACCTCTTGAGGTGTCTCGCCTCTCGCGAAGATGAAGCCAAGGTACGCAGCGCCTTCTGGAAGAGGGACCAGCTCCTGGGTGATGTGGGCCGTGATCGCAATCTCCTCGATCCCGGGAACCGCCTTCGCCTCAGGCTGACCTCTCACTTCTGTGAGAATCCCGGCGCTCGGGATCGGGAGCATCATCACCCCCGCGGCTTGCCGCTCGCGCTCCAGCGAGCTGACCCCCCAGCCGAAGGCGTGACGGAGGATGATTTCTTCGAGCGACATGCCGCTGACGAAGCGGAGCGCGCGCGAGCAGAGCCCGCCGATCGAGCGCGCCGCAATCTCGATCACCCAGGGCCCTTGCGGGTTCACTCGCAGCTCCGCATGCACCGGCCCTTCTCTGAGACCGAGCGCCCCCGAGGCGCGGCGTGTGGTCTCCACGATCGCTGACTGGACGCTCGAAGGAAGCCGCGAGGGCGTGACGTAGATCGTCTCCTCGAAAAACGGCCCATCGAGCGGATCGGGCTTATCAAAGAGCGCAAGCAGCTCGAGCTTCCCATTCCTCAGAAGTCCCTCAAGGGCCACTTCCTGACCGGGAATGAACTCCTCAACCAGAATGTTCCGAGAGAGCGAACCGCGAGCCGAGACATCCGGCTGCTCCAGGATCTTCAACACTCTCTGGAAGGCAGCGATGAATTCCCCCTCGTTGTTCGCGCGAATTACGCCGCGGCTGGCGGCGAGAATCAGCGGCTTCACCACGCACGGATAACTGACTGTCCGCGCGATAAGCTCCGGGTTGTCATCAACCGAGTAGAGCGCGAACCGGGGAACGGGAACGCCGCCTGTCCGGAGCAGCTCCCTCATCAGATGCTTGTTTTTTGCCGCGGAGACTGATGAGACCGAGTTGTGAGGCAGGGAGAGCGCTTTTGCGATCACAGCCGCAAGCACGGTCGTGTCGTCGTCAACACCCACAGCAGCATCGATTGGAACTTTCTCAGAGAAATCGACGACTCTGCGAGCCGCGGCCTCAGGATTGAGGAAGTCGAGCGTGAGATTGGTCGTCGGCTGCTGGTCGGTCAGCGCCTGGCCACGGCCTGAGGCGACCGTGATCTCTACGCCAAGCTTGGCCGCGGCGTTGAGGAAGGCCTCAGTTCGATAGGTGGTCGTGGGCAGGAGGAGGAGCAGCCGAGACATCACTCAACGTGAAGTGTGAAGAGTGAAAAGTGAAGAGCGAGGGAAGTAGAGTGAGCCGCGTGCCTTACACTTCACTCTTCACACTTTACTCTTCACTAGCCTTTGGATGGGGCGTAGTACGGGTTTTGGCCGGACGCGTGGTCAGTGGTGTCCATCACCTCTTCGACCTCCGGGATCTCCTCGCGGATCATCCGCTCGATCCCCATCTTCAGCGTCACGTCCGCGGCCCCACACCCTTGGCAGCCACCACCCATCTGGAGATAGACGATCTTGTCCTTGACGTCGATGAGCTGGACAAAGCCGCCGTGCATCCCCACCGAGGGATTGACAGTGTTTTCCAGCAGCTCCTGCACCTTGTCTTTGATCTCGGTATCACCCATTGAAACGCCTCCTCATGTTCAATATTGCGACTGGGAATCGTCCCCATCATACCACACGTCGAGGGCAGGGTCAGCGCACAACTCGTTCCCCGTCCACTCCTCCCAGCTATGATGTTAGGATAGAACGCATGAAACGAGCGAAGCGTGCTCCGCTCTGGCTCAGGCGCCTTGGCGTGGTTAAAGCGGAGTTGAGCGCGACACGCTTTCCTAAGAGTGCTGAAGAAGGCATGCAGCAGTGCGCCATGCTCTCAGCCGCGGCGCTCCGTCTCCTGAGAGAGCAGGCGGGCGGCGAGAAAGAGATGCATCGCCTGCTCGCCAGGCTCTCTGCTGCGGAGGCTCGACACGCCCGGAGATGGAGACGCGATTGTGCCCGTTTCTTCGGGCAGTAGCCTCCTCGATGCCCTGAAGCGTTCCACTGATGTTCTCCGGAAGGAACGCGTCCCCTACGTCCTCATCGGCGCTTGGGCGTTGACCGCCTGGGGGAAACCGCGCGCCACTCTGGATCTCGATTTTCTCGTTCTCGTCAACGCAGCTGGCCTCGATCGCCTCGGCTCACAGATGACCCAGTCGGGAATGATCGTGGACGAGGAATGGCTCGATCTAAACCCCATGCTCAGAGGTTCACAGCTTCACCTGCGCTTCAAGACCGCTGCAATCGATCTCTTACGTCCCCGAGACCTTCATGACCGGCAGGTGTTCCGTCACAAACGGAGAAAGCGTCTCGGAGACGGGTCCTACTGGGTTGTCGCGCCTGAGGACTTCATCTTGCAAAAATTGAAAGTGAGGCGACCTCGCGATTTTGAGGATGCCCTATCTGTGCTGGAGCGCTCCGGAGCAGGCCTCGATCGTGGCTATCTTCGCAGATGGGCCCGTCGCCTCGGGATCGCGAGCGAGTTAGACTACCTCCTTTCCCTGTAAAGGGTCGGTCGAATCAGATCGAGGAGAGGGTGGTTTCGAGAGGGCCGAACTGGCCCTGGGTGGGCTCTGCTCAGCAGAACCAGGGCTCGGTCAGTCGAGGCGGCCGAACGCGATCCGGTTGAAGGTTCGCACTGACAGGAGCTCGCCCACGAGAGCCCAGTACCGAATCGGCTAGCCCGCGAACGCGATAGAAGGTCACGCCAGGGTCTTCGTTCTCTTTTGCGGCTTCTTCCACCAGCGCGCTCACCGCGTTGTGAAGGTCATCCATTCGAGGGTCCGGGTGCTTCCACTCGTAATAGAACGACTCTTTGATCAGCGGCCCGAGGTGGGGTTGCATGGCTGGGCGTGAGAGGAGCAATGAGCCGGGAGGAATCAACAATCGAATCGAATACTGCACGGGGTCAACGTTGTCGATCAGCCCCTCAGATTCGACGAAGTCGAGCACATCGAAGTAATCCTGAGGCGCGGTCCACGGCGTAAACATCACCCAGGTTGGCCTGAACGCAAACCCCGCATTTCGGACAATACCGAGCGCCTGATAGACGCCGGCGCGTGTGTGATCTTTATCCAGAATCTTCAAGATCGTATCGTTCAGCGACTCAACGGCGGTGACCATGAACGCCGCGCCCAAACGCCCCAGTTCGGGGAAGTCCTCGGCATGCTTCAGAATGTGCTCCACTTTGGCCGTGAAGTCGAAAGTGAGCCATGGGAACTCGGCGTGCATGGCACGAAGGATCGCGAGCGAGTGTCCCGGACCATTCAGAAAATCCGGGTCGCCGAAGGTGATGTGAGTGGCGCCGCTTTCAACAAGATTGCGGATATCCTCCAGCACAACCTCTCTCGGGATCACGAAGAAGCGGCCACCATAGACTGGAGGGATCGGGCAGTGGGTGCAGAGGTGGAGACAGCCGCGGCTCGCCTCCACGTAACCGACAAGCCCTGTCGTGCCGTCCCGCTCGATGTGAGCGTACTTCTTCAGCCCCGGCAGCGCGCTCCGACTCGGCACAGAAAACGGGAGACGTGCGAGGATCGGTTTCGCTGGGCGGCCACGTACACTGACGCTGCTTACCGGGCTCACCCCTCCAGGCTCAAGCGCTTCCGCAAGCGAGACAAGACTCGTCTCATACTCGCCGCCGATCACCGAGTCGCCGACCTCTGAGAGGAGATAGTCGGCATTGAGTGAAGCATAGAGACCGTAGAAGCAGATATGGCACGTGGGATTGATCTGTCGAATGCGCTGAGCCACGCGGACCCCGAGCCTGAGCGCCGTGTGCATGGGGACGCAAATCCCCACAAACTTTGCACGCGCGGCCTTCTCTTCGTCGAAGCTCTCAACAGAAACGTCCAGAGCCGTGGGATGAAAGCCTGCCCGCTCGAAAAACGCAAGCGGCGAGGCGATGCCGAGCGGCTGGTGCCCAAGCTCGTAGCACGAGATCAGCAGCACCGCACCCGGCCGCTTCAACAGGCTCTCGCTTGATCTAGAATCTATCTTTGGCATCCGAATACGATTGAGCCCTGCAGAGCTTCTCTTGAGTTCTCCTCAAGACTCCTCGACGGGAAGGATACCTATATACCGACCACCGTGCAACCCTTGCCAGGCCCGTCTCAGAAAGCTGCCAGAAACACGCGCGGAGTAACGAAGCGCACGGTCTCGAATCTTTTCAGGGTAAGCAGATCTTCGTCGCCGGTCACGATGTACTCGGCCCCGCCAGCCAGGGCCGCTTCAATGAGCATGTCATCTTCGGGATCGCGACACATATTGGTGTCCGCCGCCGCATTTACGATTTGCGCTTCCGCTTCCGTTCACGAACGGTCTTGGTGGCCTGAATCAGGTCGGCTTCGACTTCCTCGTCAGAAAACTTGGCGTTCAGATCGGCCATACGGGCCAGGGCGCGGTCAAGACGGTCCAGCACGCCGGACTCATCCGCGCGGACGAACTTCAGGTATTTGTCGTAGGGAAGAATGACCGCCTCAGGACGGCTGCCGCGGGTAAGGATGTAGGGGATGTGCCGCCGCACCACTTCGTCAAAGACCGCACGGAATTTCCGCTGAAGCTCGGTAACACCAATGATTCTGGCCATACCGCCTCCATTTACAAATACGAATCTCAGTCTGCCCCCAGCCAGCTTTCCAGGCGAAGGGCTGAAAAGCGCTCATAATGCTTGGTGTTTCCGGTCAAGAGGATCAACTCATGTCGCAGTGCGATGCTCGCAATGTAGAGAAAAGTTCTGCGGCGGTGATAATGCTGGTGTACAGTTCGACGTCGTCTGGAAGGCTGTCGATTCTGGATCGGATGGAGGGAACATTGCGGAGAAGTGCGACGGCGTGATCGGTGTCGAGGAGGTACCTCACATGTGAGCCCCTTCAACCTTCGTGGTTCTCGTGCGATAGATGTCCTGCACGACCGCGTCCAGATCAAGGCCAGTCCGCCCACACGCCGGCGTGCTTGAGCCATGAATCCTTGGACGAGAGACGAACCGTCACTAACGCTCCGTCGGGGAAAGTCGCCCCAGGTTCAAGTTCCACGATACGACCTTTCACCGTTCCTCTTGCCACCTTTGCCATAAGAAATGCCCCCGACTCGACAACCTCTCTTCGAGTAAGGAAAACATAACACGTCTTGAGAAGCGCTCACAACCAAGAGCGAACGGATGGCCTGAGTGCGCGGCTCGACGCGAGAGTGTGGGTGGATCGGTGGGGTCGTCGATAAGTCAATAGTCAAGCCTGACACCGAACTCACGGC
>DATEAO010000032.1:0-5216 GCA_035288345.1 Candidatus Methylomirabilota bacterium
ATCCGAAAGAAGCGCTCCACGGGTCTGAGCTGGTTGTGGTGAGCCCTGGGGTGCACTCTGATCTTCCGTTGTTGGTTGAGGCGAGGATTCGCGGCATTTCAGTGATCAGCGAGGTCGAGTTGGCCTGGCGGGTTACCGAGGCCGACTGTATCGCCATCACCGGGACAAATGGAAAAACCACCACCACCGCGCTCACCGGCGCGTTGCTCGAGGGCGGCGCGCGCCCGGTGGTGGTTGGGGGGAACATCGGCCGGCCACTCTCTCAGGAAGCGCTTTCGATGCCGAAACGCGGCATCGTGGTCGCCGAGTTGAGCAGCTTTCAGCTCGAGACGATCGAGCACTTCCAGCCACGCGTGGCCGTCATGCTGAACCTCACCCCCGATCATCTGGATCGCTATCCCTCTTTCGCGGCGTACCGTGACGCGAAGGCCCGGATCTTTCTGAATCAGACGACCCAAGATCGGGCGATCTTGAACGCCGACGACGCCGAGGTCGCGCGGTTCGCGAACAAGACAATGGCTCGGACAATCTACTTCAGCGCCAGTCGAGAGTTGGTCGAGGGGGTCTTCGTGGCGTTGAACGGCTGGATCATGGCGCGCTTGGACGGTCGCGACTTGGCGATTTGTCCGGTGGTTGAGGTCCCTCTGCTTGGCCGTCACAACCTGGAGAATGTGGTGGCGGCGACCGCCTGCGCGCTCTGGGCCGGCGTGGATCCGACGGTCATCCGGCGAGCCATCAAGGAGTTCCGAGGTGTCCCTCACCGGTTGGAGTGGGTCAGGGGCTTTGACGGTGTCGCGTACTACAACGACTCCAAGGCCACAAATGTCGCGTCTGCCCTGAAGGCGATCGAGAGCTTCGCCAAGCCCATTGTGCTCATCGCCGGTGGCCTCGGCAAGGGGCAGGATTTCCGCGAGCTCGCCGAGGGGGCCCGCGGGAAGGTCCGCTCTACGATTCTGATAGGAAAAGATCGGGCACATCTCAAGTCCGCGCTCAACGGGGTGACGGAGGTCGAGGAGGTGGAGAGCCTCGAAGAGGCAGTGCTGAGGGCGCGGCGCATCGCGAAGCCTGGCGAGGTCGTGCTGCTCTCGCCGGCCTGCGCCTCATTTGACATGTTTCGAGACTTCGAGCATCGCGGCGACGCGTTTAAAGCTCTCGTTCTTGCGCTGGGAGAACGCGGGAATGCTTAGCGGCATGTTGAACGCGCGTTCCAATGTCGAGCGTTCCGGGGTCCGGGGTCCGGGGTCCGGGGTCCGGGGTCCGCATTTTTGATTGTGGATTTTCGATTTTGGATTCCCGGACCCCGAGCCCCGAACCCCGAGCCCCGAGCCCCGAACCCCGAGTTTCCAACGATGCCTAGGCGCCTGGTGCCTGACATCTGGCTCTTTGCCATCGTGCTCTCTCTGGTCGGGTTCGGGGTGGTGATGGTCTACTCGGCCAGCGCCATCGTCGCGGCTGAGCGCTTCCACGACCCCTTCTTCTTCCTGAAGCGGCAGCTCTTCTGGGCGCTTCTGGGCGGTCTCGGGCTCTGGGCCGCGATGACCATCGACTACCACCGCTGGCGTCACGCAGTGCTTCCGCTCCTGGCGCTCTCACTCCTGTTGCTTCTGCTGGTGCTCATTCCGCCGTTCGGTCAGGAGATCAATGGGACGCGCCGATGGCTGCGATGGGGAGCGCTCTCCTTCCAGCCCGCGGAGCTTGCGAAGTTTGCGCTCGTGCTCTATCTCGCCGACTTCCTGGATCGGCGTCGTGAGCTGCTAGGGAACTTCTGGCTCGGTCTGCTCCCGCCGCTCGCGATCGGCGCGGTCTCGGCCGGCCTGGTGGTCTTGCAGCCGGACCTCGGAAACAGCCTCACGCTCCTGGTCATCGTCTTCTCGCTCCTCTTTCTGGCGGGCGCCCAACTCAAACAGATGAGCCTGATCGCGCTTTCGGCAGCGCCGTTAGTGGTGATCGCGGTGATGACCGCGTCGTACCGGCTGAAGCGGATCACGGCATTCTGGGATCCGTGGGCTGATCCGAAGGGCGCCGGCTTTCAGATCATCCAGTCGTATCTCGCGATCGGATCAGGAGGCTTCTGGGGGCGAGGCCTTGGGGGATCGAAGCAGAAGCTCTTCTACCTGCCGGAAGCCCATACGGACTTCATCTTCTCGATTATCGGAGAGGAGCTTGGACTGGTGGGGGCGCTCCTGGTCGTGACCCTTTTTGCGTGCTTGATCTGGCGGGGCTTCAAGATCGGGCTCCGCGCGCCGGACCAGTTTGGAAGCTATCTCGCGCTCGGCCTCACCGCGATGCTCACCACCCAGATCCTCATCAACCTCGGCGTGGTGGTGGGGCTGCTTCCTACAAAGGGATTGCCGCTCCCGTTCGTCTCGTTTGGAGGGTCGGCGCTCCTGATGGCGATGTGCTCGACTGGACTGTTGCTCAACATCTCACAGGAGAGCCGTGTTTAAAAAGTACCAGCAGATTCATTTCGTCGGGATCGGCGGGGCCGGCATGAGCGGCATCGCCGAGCTGCTGCTCACCATGGGCTACCGGGTGACCGGCTCTGACCTGAAGCGCAACGACGCCGTCGAGCGGCTGGAGCATCTCGGCGCCAAGGTCTTTATCGGGCACAACGGCGCCCAGATCGAGGGGGCGCATGTGGTGGTCTATTCATCCGCGGTGGCAAAAGAGAACGTGGAGGTTCAGGCGGCGCGGCAACATCAACTGCCGGCGATCCCACGGGCGGAGATGCTCGCGGAGATCATGCGGCTCAAATACGGCATTGCGGTGGCTGGCAGTCACGGCAAGACCACGACGACCTCCATGGTCGGCGCAGTCCTGGCCGAGGGTGGCCTCGATCCCACCATTGTGGTGGGCGGGAAGATCCGCGCTCATGACAGCAACGCGAAGCTCGGTCAGGGGGAGTTCTTGGTGGCAGAGGCCGACGAATCCGACGGCTCATTCCTGAAGCTTCCGCCGACCATCGCGGTGGTGACGACGATCGACGCCGAGCACCTCGACTACTACGGGAGCCTTGACGCCATTCGGGAAACGTTTTTGGCCTTCATCAATAAAGTTCCGTTCTATGGGGCCGCGGTGCTCTGCTTGGACCAGCCCAACATTCAGATGCTCATCCCTCGGCTGGAGAAGCGCGTGATCACCTATGGGCTCGAGACCCAGGCTGACCTGACAGCCCGTCACGTCGCGCTGAGTGGAAGCTCTTCGCGATCGGAGTGCCTCTACCGGGGAGCGCTCCTCGGAGAGCTGACGCTTCAGGTTCCCGGCCAGCACAACGTCCTGAACGCCCTGGCCGCTATCGCGGTGGGGCTTGATCTTGAGATTCCCTTCCCGACCATTCAGAAAGCGCTCGGCGCGTTCTCCGGAGTGCAGCGACGCTTTCAGATCAAAGGAGAAGCCGACGGAATCCTGGTGGTGGACGACTATGGTCACCACCCCGCGGAGATCCGCGCGACCCTTGCCGCCGCCAAAGCAGGGTTCGATCGCCGAGTCATTACTGTCTTTCAGCCTCACCGCTACACCCGAACGGCCGCACTCCGCCAGGAGTTCTACACGGCCTTCTATCAGTCCGACGTCCTCGTGGTGCTGGACATCTATCCCGCAGGGGAACCGCCAATCCCCGGGGTCAATTCACGTGATCTGGCAGACGGCATCAGGGCCCATGGCCATCGAGAGGTCGTGTATCTCCCGAACGATCGCGACCAGATCCTGAATGTTTTGCTTGAGACCACGCGCCCCGGGGATCTGCTGCTGACCCTGGGAGCCGGAGATGTCTGGACCCTGGCGGACCAGTTCCTGGCCCGTCTGGGGGACCAACGCTCTCCCGCGCCGCACGAGAAAGGCAACAAACCGAAGAGGAGACCATCATGCTAGGAGAGATCCGGGGTGAGGTTCGCTTCAAAGAACCCCTGAGCTTCCACACCTCCTTGCGCATTGGAGGGCCCGCCGACATCTTCGTGATCCCCCAAGATGTGGACGACATCCGCAAGGCGCTGTCGTTCGCCGAGAAAGAAGACCTGCCGTATCAGGTCATCGGCGGCGGGAACAACCTTTTGGTGAAAGACCGTGGGATCCGAGGTCTTGTGATCAAGCTCGAAGGGTGCTTGGGGCGGATGGAGTTCCACGGCGAAGAGGTCGTGGCGGGCGCGGGAGCCGGTCTGTCAACCCTGATTCGCGAGGCCGCCGCGGTGGGACTCGGCGGGATCGAATGCCTCATCGGAATTCCCGCGACGATCGGGGGAGCGTTGGCGATGAATGCCGGCATCCAGGACGGCTCGATCGGGGATTTTGTCTCCGCGGTCTACTTCCTGCACCCGGATGGCACGATCGGCGAGCTGAAGCCCGGGCAGAGCACATTCACGTATCGGCAGTTTCACTTCCCCAATGGCTCGACCGTCATCGGGGCGAGGCTCAGACTTCAGCGGAGGGCGCAGGCCGATATCCAAAAGGATCTCAAGCTGCGGCTCAAGCACAAAAAATCCACCCAGCCGCTCGCGCTCGCCTCAGCGGGGTGCGTCTTCAAAAACCCGCAAGCCGAGTACTCCGGAAAGCTCGTTGAAAAGGTCGGGCTGAAAGGGAAGCGGCTCAACGGCGCTGAGATCTCAGCCAAGCACGCTAACTTCATCGTGAACCGCGGCGGGGCGACTGCCGCGGATATCCTGGCTCTGATCGAGCTGGCCCAGGAGCGCGTCTGGGCCCAGTTCGGGGTCAAGCTGGAAACGGAGCTCCGGATCGTCGGCGAGTGATGCCGGCCCGCCCGGGAATTCTGATCCCCCGCGGCCAGCCCGGGTTTCCACGAGACCTGGCTGAGCGCACTCCCTTCACAACTCGCCAGCGGGTCCACCGGCGAGCGCGGCAGCGGGCGCGTCAGCAAACCAGAAGGGTTGCCCGAACAGTCGCGATTGGCCTCGGCGCGGCCACGCTCGCGCTGGGAGTGGTGGTGGCCGCGTCTCTCCTTGCCGCTTCGACCTACTTTGAAGTCCGGGAGATCGAGGCGGTCGGCCTTGAGCGGGTTGGCGCGACAGAGCTCAAAATGGCTGCTGGCATCGTCCCGGGAGCCAATTTGTTCTCTATCAATCCCGATCGAGTTCAGGCCCGGCTCGAAGCGCTTCCCCAGGTGAAGCGGGCCCAGGTCATCCGCGAGCTCCCCAACCGCGTGACGCTCGTGATCGAGGAGCGTGTGCCCTTCGCCCTTGCTCAGGCTGGCGGACTGATATGGG
>DATEAO010000033.1:0-9929 GCA_035288345.1 Candidatus Methylomirabilota bacterium
CCCGGCCCTTGACGCCGTCGGTGTCAAGGGCACGCCCGCGCCCTGAGCTTGCGCCGGCGAAGCCGGCGCTCGAGCCAATACGTTGCGCCACGCCCGCGCTCACGCAGAGATCAACGTGGCGGGCCGGGTGCCCCCGCTGCGATCATGGTTGGCCGAACAAAAAGGCGTGGTAGACGTTGGCAATGCTCTCCCTGATTTGGGACCATGACGGCAGCCGCAGCCTCGTTGGCGACACGTACTTCACGCGGATCTCCGGCTCCTCGCTCACAATGCGACGGAATGAACTGCTCTCGCGCTTGAGGTCCTCAAGGGTCGCGAGGATCGCTTTCTCAGCGGGACGGATCATCTTTCCCGGTCCGGACCATCTCCAGGAGCTTCCCGATCTCTTCCATCCCGCGTTCCGGCGAGTAGTTATACGCAAGCGCGGGAATCGCCTCAAGGCAGAGGTTCTCGCGGCGCAATTTCCTGATCTCGACAAACGGCCAGTACAGGAGCCCGCCCAGGAGCAGAGCGGCCAGTCCGAGAAAGAGGCTCTTTGTCCAGAACGCGAACACAAGAGAGACGACGGAGAGCGCGAAAATGGCGCCGGCCAGACGGACAATAATCAGCTCAGCCCGGCGGTTGGCCGAGAGGGCCTGATCCATCCGCTCACTAATGATCAGGTGGTCCATCGACGTCCCCGGTTGGCCTGAAACTACCACACACGCATTCGAAGCTCAAGCAATCGGGGTTTGAAGGACGGCCGTACGATCCTGGCATCTGACATCTGAAATCCGACCTCCCAGACTGATATCTGTGATCTGACATTTCGCTTCGGCGCAGATGGGCCGTTTTCAACGGCCTGCTATCGGATAAGAGGCGCGACGGCGCCCTGAGCCAGATCAAAGAGCGCTGAGGGGGCGAGGCCGAATTGAAAGACCGTCCAGAGCGCGATGCCGAGCGCCAGCGCCCCGGCGAATGATGGCGCATACCTGGTCTCCACTCCCTCGGGCTCACGCATGTACATGTACACGATCAGGCGAAGGTAATAATAGGCCGCCACCGCGGAGTTGACCACGGCGATGACAGCGAGCCACACGTACCCGGAGCGCACCGCAGCCCCAAAGAGGTAGACCTTCCCGACAAAGCCGGCCGTGGGGGGCACGCCGATCAACGAGAGGAGAAAGAATGAGAGCGTGAGCGCCAGCACGGGGTGGCGGAACCCCAGCCCCGAGTAGTCGCGAATGTCGACCGCTTCTTCCCCGCTGCGCTCCAGGAGCAGGATCACGCCAAAGGCGCCCACCGTCGTGAACGTGTACACCAGCAGGTAGAAGAGCACACTTGCGGTTCCAAACGCCCCACCCGCCACCACCCCGACGAGCATATAACCCGCGTGGGCGATCGACGAGTACGCCAGCATGCGCTTCAGGTTCGATTGGGCGATGGCGACGACATTCCCGAGCGTCATGGTGAGCGCGGCGAGGCCCCAAAAGAGGACCACCCAATCAGGCTGGAGCCCGCGCATCGGCGCATAGAGGACCCGAAGGAGCGCGGCAAACGCCGCGGCCTTCGAGCCGGTGGCGATGAGGGCGGTGATGGGAGTGGGCGCCCCCTCGTAGACATCGGGCACCCACATGTGGAACGGGACCGACGAGATCTTGAACCCGAAGCCCACCAGCAGAAGCGCCGCGCCGATGAGGAGCAGCGGGTCGCGGCCGAGCGGGGTCTGTTGGAGCGTCTGCGCGATCCCGTCAAGGTTGGTGGTGCCTGTCGCGCCGTAGATCAACGCGATCCCGTAGAGGAAGAACCCGGTGGCAAACGCGCCCAGGAGGAAGTACTTCATCGCCGACTCGCTGGAGCGAAGCTCTGTGCGAAAGAAGCCTGCGAGCACGTAGAGGGAGATCGACATCTGCTCGAGCCCGAGAAAGATGATCAAGAGATCGTTCCCGGAGGCCATGAGGATCATCCCGCCTGCCGCAAAAAGCACGAGGATGTAGTACTCCGCCAGCTCCGCACCCCGTCGCCTCAAGGAGTCGAGCGAAAGCAGGATCACGAGCGCCGCCGAGTAACCGAAGATCAGGTCGAAAAAGAGCGCGAAGTTATCCAGCACCACCATGTTGCGGAAGGCCCGCCCGCTCTGGCCCCACAGGAAGACCGAGACCATGAGCGCGGCGACAACGCCGAAGAGCGCCACGACTCCCAGGTGATGCTTTCGACGATGGGGCGGAACGAGATCGAGCAGGATGACAAGCAACGCCGTCCCGGTCAGAATCAGGTACGGCGCGACGGGGCGCCAGGCCACAGCGGGAAAGCTAATTTCCATGTTCGGGGTCAGTGGTCAGGGGTCGGGGGTTCGCGGGGAAATCGATCATTTGCTAGACCCGGTCATCAGCGAAAGCAGCTCTCCGGCAGAAGGTGTGGTTGTCGTTTTCGCCTTCACTTGCGCGATCAGGGCGTTGACGCTCGACTCGGTCATTCCCGTAAAGGGAGACGGGTAGACGCCGATCCACACGATGAAGAGCAGCACCGGGAGCAGTACCGCCCACTCGCGGCCGTTCAGGTCACTGAGGCCGCGGTTCTCCTCATGCCGGATCTCACCAAAGGCGACCCGCTGGTACATCCGGAGCATGTAGACGGCCGCAAAGATGATCCCCGTGGTGGCGAGGACCGCGGCCACGCGGTGAGTCTGAAATGCGCCCACCAGGATCAAGAATTCGCCGACGAAGCCGTTCAACCCCGGCAGCCCGATCGACGAGAGGGTGACGATGAGAAAGAGCGCCGAAAAGTTTGGGAGGGAGCTCCAGAGGCCGCCGAACGACTCGATCAAACGCGTGTGCCGCCGCTCGTAGATGATTCCGACCAAGAGGAAGAGGGCCCCGGTGGAAAGCCCGTGGTTCACCATCTGGATGATCCCCCCCACGATCCCTTGAGGGGTCAGTGTGAAGAGCCCGAGGACCACGAATCCGAGGTGGCTCACGCTGGAGTAAGCCACCAGCTTTTTGAGATCAGGCTGCACCATCGAGACCCACGCGCCGTAGATGATCCCGACGACCGCCAGCGCCAGCAGAAGCGGCGTGAACACGATCGAAGCGTGGGGGAAGAGCGGCAGGCAGAAGCGGAGGAAGCCATAGGTCCCCATCTTCAGGAGCACGCCGGCCAGGACCACGCTCCCGGCTGTGGGCGCCTCCACGTGGGCATCGGGGAGCCACGTATGAAACGGGAAGATCGGCACCTTGATCGCGAATGCGAGCGCGAACGCGAGGAAGAGCCATGCTTCGGTGCCCGGGGGGAGCGAGAACCCGACGAGCGCGGGTAGGTCGAACGTGAAGCGCCCGGTCGCGTTCCCATGCGCGAAGTAGAGCACCAGGATCGCGACGAGCATCAGCAGTGAGCCCGCCATCGTGTAGAGGATGAACTTGATCGCGGCGTAGATCCGGTTTTCTCCCCCCCACACCCCGATGACGAAGTACATCGGGATCAGCATCGCCTCCCAGAAGACATAGAAGAGGAAGAGGTCCAGGCTCACGAAGACCCCCAGCATCCCCGTTTCGAGGAGGAGCATGATGATCGAGAACTCTTTCAGGCGATGCTCGATGGCGCGCCAGGTCGAGAGCAGCGCCAGAGGCGAGAGAAACGTGGTCAACAGGACCAGGAGGAGGCTGATGCCGTCGATCCCGACGTGGTAGGTGATGCCGAGGTTCGGGATCCACCGCGCCTGCTCCACGAACTGGTAATCCGAGCTGCGCGGATCGAAGTCGAAATACAGAGGGAGCGAAGCGATGAACGACAACATCGCCGTGGCGAAGGCGATCCCTCGAATCTGGGCGACGCGGTGGCGGGGGAGCAAGAGGAGCATCGCGGCCCCGGCCGTGGGGAGAAACGTCACGATCGTCAGGAGGGGAGCACTCGCCAGGTTCATCGGAAGAGGAACAACCCGATCAGGGCCACCGCGCCCAGCAGCATCCCGAGCGCGTAGTTCATCGCATAGCCCGTCTGAATCCGCCGAAGCCGCCCGGCGATATTCACCACGAGCCGGCCGATGCCGTTCACGATCCCGTCGATGACGCCGAGGTCAAAGCGGCGCGCGGCAAATTGAGAGAGCGCGTAGATCGGCCGGACAACCAGAAGGTCGTAAAGCTCATCCACGTAGTATTTGTTCAGGAGCAGCCGGTGCACGAACGTTTTGGGCTGACCGATCGCCTCGGCGCGGATCCGCCGGGTTCCATAGAGGCCCCATGCAAGGAGAATTCCTCCAACCGCGATGACCGCTGAGAGCGCGAACAGGGCGCCGCTATGACCGCCCTCTGCGTGTAGTGGAAAGACCGGGGCCAGGAAGTGCGAGATCGCAGTGCCTTTTCCGAGGGGAAACCCCACAAACCCCGCTGCCAGCGCAAGGACCGCCAGCGCCCAGAGCGGCAGCGTCATCGAGCGTGGAGACTCGTGAACGTGGTGCGCCACGTCCCGAGACATTCTCGGCACGCCCGCGAACGTCAAGAAGAAGAGCCTGAAGGTGTAGAAGACCGTGAGAAACGCCCCCACGAGCAGCAGCGCCCACAGGCCGCGGTGGCCACTCTGATAGACCGCGGTAAGAATCTCGTCCTTTGAGAAGAAGCCTGACGTCAGGGGGAAGCCCGAGATCGCCAGTGCCCCGATCCCGAACGTCATCGTGGTGGAGAACATCCGGGGCGCCAGGCCTCCCATCTTTCTGAGATCCTGCTCGCCCTGGAGCGCGTGGATCACACTCCCGGCGCCCAGGAAGAGGAGCGCTTTGAAGAAGGCGTGGGTCATGAGATGGTAGATCCCGGCCGCATACGCCCCAACGCCGAGCCCCACGAACATGTAGCCGAGCTGGCTGATCGTGGAGTACGCCAGCACGCGCTTGATGTCCGTCTGCGTGAGACCGATGGTGGCCGCAAAGATCGCGGTGAGCGCCCCCACCCACAGCACCACGTCCAGCGCGAAGCCCGAGCGCTCAAAGATCACGTGAGCCCTCGCGACCATGTAAACGCCGGCCGTCACCATGGTGGCGGCGTGGATGAGCGCCGACACCGGCGTGGGGCCTTCCATCGCATCGGGGAGCCAGGTGTGAAGTGGGAGCTGGGCCGACTTCCCGCAGGCGCCCATGAAGAGGAGAAGCGCGATCGCCGTCGCTGTGCCGGGGGAGAGCGTGCCGGCCTTGGCGAAGACCTCCTGATAGTCGAGCGTCCCCAGCGTGGTCCAGAGCAGCATCACGCCCAGGCCAAAGCCGAAGTCGCCCACGCGGTTCACGATGAACGCTTTCTTTCCGGCGTCAGCCGCTGATTTGCGTTGATACCAGAACCCGATCAAGAGATACGAGCAGAGGCCCACCGCCTCCCAGAAGACATACAGGAGCAGGAAATCTCCGGCGAGCACCAGCATCACCATCGAAAAGACGAAGAGGTTCAGGTAGGTGAAGTAGCGGGCGTAACCGGAATCGCCGTGCATGTACCCGACGGAATAGCAATGAATCAGGAAGCCCACGCCGGTGACGATGAGAAGCATCAGGGCCGAGAGCTGGTCCACGTGAGCGGTGACCGCGGTCTTGAAGCTCCCTGCAACGATCCAGGCGGAGAGCGCCGCGTGCAGCACTTCGCCGTGCCATACACGGCTGAACACAAGGGATGCGAAGAGGAAAGAGAGACCGACAGCGGGGAGCGCGACCCAATGGGCGCGGTCGCGGATGAACCGCCCGAACACCATGTTCACGACACTACCGACGAGCGGCGCGAGCGGAATCAGCCAGACGAGTGTTTGCATGATTGAGGGCGATGCCCAAAACCAACTCACTCTAACGAACAGCCCCCGGAAGTGTCAAGGAAGCAGTCGGATATTTTTGCGTCCGGAATGCGAGGGCGAAGAGGCTCAGCGGCTTCTCCAGGCCGTGGTGATGAGCCGGGCGCCACGCTGCCAGGAGCAATAGGCCCACGTCCACTGGAAGAGCACGATGAACCGGTTCCTGAAACCGATGAGCAACAGCACGTGGACGAACAGCCACGCGAGCCATGCCATGGTCCCCGTCAGGTGGAGCTTGCCGATTACGCCCACGGCCGCGGCCCGTCCGATCGTCGCCATGCTCCCTCTGTCCTTGTATCGAAACGGCGCGGTCGGCTCGCCGCGCAACCGCGACCAGACGTTCTCCGCGGCCGCCCGTCCCTGTTGGAGCGCAACCGGCGCGAGGCCCGGAAGCGGGTCGCCGGTCTGGTGCATGAAGCACGAGAGATCACCAATGGCAAACGCGTCCGGATGCCCTGGGATGGAGAGGTCCGGCTCGACGATGACGCGGCCCGCGCGATCGAGCGGCACCCCTAGGGTGCGCGCCAGGGGCGACGCGGTGACGCCGGCCGCCCACAAGACAGCCCGGGCGCGAACCTGCTGTCCGCCCACCCAGACCGCATCAGGTGTCACGCGCGTGACGACAGAGTTCGTCTTGACCTCGACACCGAGGCGCCGGAGCTGAGCGTCAGCGCTCGCCGCCAGGTCCTCAGGAAAGGTGGGGAGAATACGCGGGCCACCTTCGAGCAGGACGATTCGAGCCTTGGTCGGATCGATGGCGCGAAAGTCTCGCGCAATTGTTTGCCGCGAGATCTCCGCTAAGGCCCCGGCCAGCTCGACCCCGGTGGGGCCGCCGCCAATGACGACGAAGGTCAGCAGGGCTTGCCGCTCAGCCCCATCGGTCTCGCGTTCGGCCAGCTCGTAGGCCAACAGCACGCGTCGTCTGATCTCGAGCGCATCCTCCAGGGTCTTGAGTCCAGGGGCCAGGAGCTCCCATTCATCGTGACTGAAATATGAATGGCTGGCCCCGGCGGCCAAGATCAGAGCGTCATAGGTCATCTCACCTCGATCCAGCGCCACGCGGCGCCCAGCCAGGTCCACCTTTTCGACCTCCGCGAGGATCACGCTCACCTGTTTCAAGCGCCGCACGATCGAGCGAAGGGGGGTCGCGATGTCCGCCGGGTTGAGCACGGCGGTCGCGACCTGATAGAGCAGAGGCTGGAAGAGGTGGTGGTTACGGCGATCCACCAGTGTGATCCGTACCGGTCGACGCGCAAGCGTCCGCGTCGCGTACAATCCTCCGAAGCCCCCGCCAACCACGACCACGTGAGGCGTGTCAGCGGCCATCATCATTCAGGTCCGCGCCTCCATTGCGTGGCGGTCGATGCCGCGCCGGTTGAGGTTCTTCCTGACGGTGATGTGCCGTAGAGGGACGGCTGGTCGCTCAGCGTCGCTCGTGCCCCTTCCGGTTCAGTTCGCGTGCCGCGTGGAGATAGGATGCCAACCGCCTCTCCTGCTGGACGAGCCCAGCTGGCAGCTCTGCCGCCATGGCGACGAGGTCATCGATCCGGCCACTGCGCCACCAGTCCTGCCAGCCAGCAACCAGGGCTTCGACGTCGTGAGGGGTTGCAGATCCCGGAGAGGCCATGAGCGCGCCAAACCGTTTGAGCCGTTCAGTTTCAGCGGGCGTCGGCAGGTGCGGGAGCACGAGGCACAAACTGCGGAGCGCCGCGACAGCACGCAGGGAGGCTGTGAGGTCCTCCGGCTTCATGTGGGATCAGGCCCCAGTGCTTCGAGGTCCGCGCGGTCCTGAGCCGAACCTCTGAGCCGTTTTAACGCGCGGAGGCTGGGGAGCCCTATGATAAACAGTCGACAGTTTTCCCACTCGACAACGCTGCGATCGTTAAGGAGCCCGGTCAGGGTCGGATCCAGCGGAACAAGAAGGTCAACCGGCAGCAAGTCCGCGCCATCTGTTTTGACCAGCCGCTGGATTTGCAGACGTCCACCCGCGACCGGCATTGGCTCGCCCGCCCGCCGAAAGCCGATATCAGTCAATGCGGTCACGCCGCGCTCGAGATCGTCTCGCGCGACAACGATGTCGATATCTTGGGTGGCGCGAGGAGTGGTGTAAATCGAGACGGCAAGCCCACCCACCAGCGCGTGCGCGACGCGCGCCCGATCGAGAGCCTGCACGACGCTCCGAAGCTCTGCATAGAGATCAATCATCTAGCAGGCTGTTGAAAAAGGCCCATCTGCCGCGAAGGCTTTCCTCGGAGGGGGGCACGCCCCCCTTCCGAACCTCCCCCAACTTGCGCGAGCGAAGCCCGCGCTCGAAGGGACAATGCGGTCGCTCGTCGTTGCAACGTACATCCAAGTACGCCTCACTCCTCACTTCCTCGCCGCCTTGCACCTGGACCTTTTTGAACAGCCTGCCTAGCAGGGTGTTTTTCAACACTCTGTCCGATGCCTGACTATGCTAGCACACCGTGGGGACATTGCCGCGCGGGCCTCTCGGACCGGCTCACGCCGATTCGGGGTGGTCAGGGTCGATGCCGTGCTCTTTGAGCTTTTTCCTGAGGGTGTTGCGGTTGATCCCGAGAAGAGCTGACGCCTTGACTTGGTTTCCCTCGGTCTCTTTTAAGACAGCGCGCAGCAGCGGCTTCTCGATCAGGCCGATCACGAGATCGTAGAGGTTTGCCTCTTGATGGCTGCTGAGACCACGGATGCACTCGTCCAGTTTTTTTTGAACGATCTCCTCAAGGGTGACATCGCTACCGGGCAGGAGTGAGGGCTCACCAGGGCTGATCGGAAGGTGCTCAGGGAGGATTACCCCTCCGCGCGCGAGCACCATCGCGCGCTGGACCACGTTTTCCAGCTCGCGCACATTGCCAGGCCAGGGATAGCCGACCAAGAGGTTCAACGCCTCTGGCGCGATGGCTCGCTCACCGAGCGCGGCCTGGTGCTTGGCCACAAAATATTCCACGAGCAACGGGATGTCCTCGCGTCGCTCGCGCAATGGCGGAAGCGGGAGTTCCACCACGCTCAATCGGTAGAAGAGATCCTCGCGGAAGCGGCCCTCCCGTATCAGCGCGCTCAGGTCCCGATTGGTGGCGGCGATCACGCGAACATCCACCTGGATCCGATCGTTTCCCCCTACGCGCTCGAAGCTCCGCTCCTGAAGCGCGCGGAGAAGCTTGGCCTGGAGATCGAGCCCCATGTCTCCCAGCTCGTCCAGGAAGATCGTGCCGCCGTGCGCCAGCTCGAACTTCCCGATCTTCCGCTCTCTGGCGTCGGTGAAGGCGCCCCGCTCGTGGCCAAACAGCTCGGACTCCAGCAGCGTGGTCGGGATGGCCGCGCAGGAGACGCCGACGAAAGGCCGGCCCACCCTCAGGCTGTGGTGGTGAATAGCGCGCGCCACCAGCTCCTTCCCGGTTCCCGATTCGCCGGTGATGAGGACCGTCACGTCACTTCCCGCGATGCGGCCGATGGTCTTGTAGACCTCCTGCATCTTCGGGTGGCGCCCGACGAGCGCGCCGAACTCCCAAATCTCTTGCAGCCCGGTTTTGAGCTGGGCGACCTCCTGAGAGAGCCGACGCGCGGTCAGGGCGCGTTCGACAAGGAGCAACACATCGTCCAGATCGAACGGCTTCGTGACGTAGTCATACGCGCCGGCCTGCATGGCCTGGATCGCCGTCTCCATGGTCCCGTGAGCGGTCATGATGACCACGGTGGCGTCGGGCCTCCGCTCGCGAAGCCGCTTCAAGAGTGTGAGCCCGTCGGTCCCGGGCATCCTGATGTCCAGGAAGATGAGGTCAAACGGCTCCGCCTCGGCCTGGGAGAGCGCCTCGTCGCCATCCTTGGCCGTTGTCACGACATACCCCGCCTGACGAAAGCCCCGCTCCAGCACCCAGCGGAGGCTCTCTTCGTCGTCAGCGATGAGCAGTCTGCCTTTAGGCATTGATTGCATCGCGGGCACCCGGGCTCTCGCCCGCCCGCGCTCCCGTATCGATGAGCGTAACGGCAGCCCATGCTGGACGGCTGATGCCCCAAACAGTCACGTGAGCGCGGGCGTGCCCCACCAAGCCGCAAGCGCAAGGCACTGAATGCAAGCGAGCACGGGCGGGCGATGTTGTGTTCGAGCGCCGGCTCAGCCGGCG
>DATEAO010000034.1:0-13311 GCA_035288345.1 Candidatus Methylomirabilota bacterium
TCCTGCTCGAGGGCGCCTGATTCTCTGAGATCGGAAAGCTGTGGCCTGTAATCACGGGTCTGGCGAGTCTCCACGGCCCGGGAGAGCTGAGAGAGCGCGATGACCGGCACGCGGAGCTCTTTGGCCAGCGCCTTCAGTGAACGGGAGATCTCAGAGATCTCCTGCTGGCGGTTCTCGACATGCGACCGGCCTCGCATGAGCTGGAGGTAGTCGATCATAACGAGGTCCAGCCCGTGCTCTGATTTCACCCGACGCGCTTTCGCTCGCGCCTCCAAGATGGAGAGCGCGGGGGTATCGTCGATGAAGATCGGCGCGTCCGCCAACCGCCCCGCCGCGTTCGTCAGGGGGCGCCAATCCCGTTGATCGAGGTACCCGGTCCGGACTTTGTGGGAATCCACTCGCGCCTCCGAGCAGAGGAGCCGCTGTACCAGTTGCTCCTTCGACATCTCAAGACTGAAGATCAGCGCGGTGCGCCGGTGCTCAATCCCGACATACTGCGCGACGTTGAGCGCAAACGCGGTTTTCCCCATGCTGGGCCGGCCTGCAACGATGATGAGGTCGGAGGGCTGGAACCCGGAGGTGAGCTCATCGAGCTTCGGGAATCCTGATGGAAGGCCGGTGACGTGCTCCTTCCGCTCGTACAGCGCCTCGATGTACTCGAACGTTTCCTTCAGGATTGAGCGGACAGGAACGGCGGTGCCCTCCATCCGTCGCTCGGAGATCTGGAAGATCTTCCGCTCAGCTTCGTCGAGGATAGAATCCACGTCTTCGGTCGCGTCGTACCCCGCCCCCACGATCTCCGTCGCGGTGTGGATCAGCTCCCTGAGGAGGGCTTTTTCCCGAACGATCCCGGCATACGAGAGGAGATGAGCCGCGGTCGCGGCTTCTTCCACCAATGCGGCCAAGACCGCCGGACCCCCGATCTCCTCCAGCACTCCCCGGCGGCGCAGCTCTTCGGTCAGGGTGAGGAGGTCGACCGGCTCACTCCGCTCGAAGAGCCCAATCGTCGCCGCGAAGATCTTTCGATGGCCCTCCTTGTAGAAATCAGTGGCGGCGAGAAGCTCGATCGCTTTGGGAAGGCTTTCGTTCTCGAGCAGAATCGCGCCGAGGACCGCCCGTTCAGCCTCGAGATTGTGAGGCGGAATCTTGCCGGACAGGAGCTCGGTTAGCGGCGCCAAATGCTTACCGGCTGTTGAAAAAAGCCCATCTTCGGCGTTGGCTTCGTCGCTCGTCGTTGCAACGTACGACTAAGTACGCCTCACTCCTCGCTTCCTCGGCGCCTTGCATCTGGACCTTTTTGAACAGCCTCGCCTCACAGCGTGTTTTTCAACACCCTCTTTACTCCCGGACGACAACCACTTTGAGTTGAGCGGCTACCCCTTGATAGAGATCGACCGGAACCCTGTGCTCTCCGAGCGCTTTGATCGGCTCATGGAGATCCACCCGCCGCTTCTCGATACGCACACCGTGGGCGGTGAGGGCGTCAACGAGATCGCCCGCATTAACTGATCCAAAGAGCCGGTCCTCCTCAGAAGCCTGGCGCGCAAAGGTCAGGGTGAGCGAGTTGATGATCTGAGCCGTACGCTCAGCTTCTTCCTTGGCCTTCTTCGCGACAGACTCGTGGTGCTTGCGGATCTGCGTGAGGTTTTTGAGGTTGGGGTCGGTCGCGACGACGGCCAGTTTCCGCGGAAGCAGGTAGTTTCTCGCGTAGCCGTCAGCCACCTCCCGAACGTCACCGCGCCGCCCAAGCGTAGGGAGGTCATCAAGAAGAACAATTTTCATGAGCACTCACAGGTGATCAGCATCACCACTGGGTTTTCTCTCTACAGTGTTGTTCGAGCGGCGCCTTTGCCGCCGCAACCTCCTGGGGGAGGTTCGGAAGAGGGATCTTCGGGGCCTCTCTTCGACTTCTAAAACTCGGCGCTGAACGGAAGCAGCGCGATATTTCTGGCGCGATTGATCGCTCGCGTGAGCTGTCGTTGGTGGCGCGCGCAGCTGCCGGAAATCCGACGCGGAACGATCTTCCCGCGCTCGCTCACGAAATTTCTGATGCGCTTGATGTCCTTGTAGTCAATCAACTCCACCTTGTCGGCGCAAAACTTACAGACCTTGCGCCGGCCGAACCGCCGCCGTTTCACTGGTTTCGCGACAGAAATGGGACCCTCCTTGATGAGCGCTTAAGAATACGCCATTGGGGCTAGAACGGCACCTCTTCGGTTCCCTCCGCGGATTCCTCGACCGATTCCGCGTCGGCCGGTCCTTGAGCGCTGGGAGCCTTGGGCCGCCCGAGAAATTGCACCCGCTCCGCGACCACCTCGACCACGTTCCGCTTCTGGCCGTCTTTGGTTTCCCACTCCCGGGTCTGCAAGCGGCCATCCACCATCACTTGGCTCCCCTTGTCGAGGTACTCCCCGCAGCTCTCCGCTTGCTTGCCCCAGACCACCACGGTGAAAAAGTGCGTCTCCTGCCGGCGCTCGCCGCCCTGCGTGCTGTACGAGCGGTTCACAGCAAGACGGAGATCCGATACCGGAGTGCCGTTGGGAGTGTACCTGAGCTCCGGTGGCCGAGTAAGATTTCCGATCAGGAGCACCTTATTCAGGCTTGCCATCACCCCACCTCCTTCAAGACCTCCTGAGACTTGACCGGCCGAGACTTCTTCGGGGGCGGGACACGCGTCGTGAGGAAACGAAGCAGTTGTTCATTGAGTTTGAGCTGGCGCTCGCACTCCTTGATCGGTGCGGGCTCCCCTTGGAGCTCGAAGACCACGTAGGTGCCCTCGCGCTGCTTTTTAATTTCGTACGCGAGCCGACGTTTCCCCCAGTTGTCCACCCGGGTGACTTCGATCCCCAACTCTTTCATGTTCTCTTGGAGACGAATAAGCAGTTGATTCACTTCTTCGTCTGTGGGACGGGGATCAACGATCACCATCATTTCATATGGCCGCGTGTGACTCACCCCCTTCACAACACGTTATTGGTCCGACGGCAAAGGGTAGCAGAGATCGGGGTAAACCGCAAGAGGGGCAGCGTGCCCATTCTCATCGAGAGCGATCTCACCACACAACAGAACAGCCCCGCTCTTCTCGAGCGGGGCTGTTGCACTCATTCAAGCGCGGGCGTGCCGCTTTTCGTTCCGAGCGCGGGCTTTGCCCGCGCAACTCTCCCGGGGAGAGTATCGGAAGGGGGGCAGCGCCCCCCTCCGAGTGTCTTAATACATATCACCGCCGTGAGGCATCGGCGGAGCCGATGGCCTGTCCTCCGGGATCTCCGTGACCAACGCCTCAGTCGTCAAGAGCAGCGACGCGATGGACGCCGCATTCTGGAGCGCGATCCGCTCGACCTTTGTGGGGTCGATGATTCCGGTTTGGATCATGTCCACGTATTCACAGGCCTCAGCATCGAAGCCATAGGTCGCCACCTTGTCGGCTTTGACCTTCTCAACGACTACGGAGCCCTCGAGCCCTGCGTTCTCGACGATCTGTCGAATCGGCTCTTCGAGCGCCCGCCTGACAATCGCGGCCCCGACTTTCTCGTCACCCTCGAGCTTCAAGCTCTCGATGACCTTCGAGGCGCGAAGGAGCGCCACACCGCCGCCTGGCACGATCCCTTCCTCCACCGCGGCGCGGGTGGCGTTGAGCGCGTCTTCCACGCGCGCTTTCTTCTCTTTCATCTCGGTCTCGGTCGCGGCGCCCACCTTGATGACCGCCACCCCGCCGGCAAGCTTGGCCAGCCGCTCCTGGAGCTTCTCTTTGTCGTAATCGGAGGTCGTGTCGTCGATCTGGGTCCGGATCTGCTTGATGCGGCCTTCAATCGCTGACGTTTTTCCGGCGCCTTCAACAATGGTCGTGTTGTCCTTATCGATCACGATCTTCTTGGCCCGCCCGAGGTCATCGAGCTTGATGTTCTCCAGCTTAATGCCGAGGTCCTCGGTGATCGCCTTCCCACCCGTGAGGATCGCGACGTCCTCCAGCATGGCCTTGCGCCGGTCGCCAAACCCTGGCGCCTTTACCGCCGTGCAGTGCAGCGTGCCCCGTAGCTTGTTGACCACCAAGGTCGCGAGGGCCTCGCCCTCCACATCCTCGGCAATCGCCAGCAGGGGCTTCCCGGCTCGGGCCACCTGCTCGAGGAGCGGGAGCATGTCCTTCATCACACTGATCTTCTTCTCGTGGATCAGGATCAGCGCGTCCTCCAGCACGCACTCCATCCGTTCCGGGTCGGTCACGAAGTACGGCGAGAGGTAGCCGCGGTCGAACTGCATCCCTTCCACCACCTCGAGCGTGGTCTCCGAGGACTTCGACTCCTCGACGGTGATGACACCGTCCTTGCCGACCTTCTCCATCGCCTCGGCGATCAGGTTGCCGATTGTCTTATCGTTGTTCGACGCGATCGTCGCGACCTGGGCGATCTCTTTCTTGTCCTTGGTGGACTTCGAGAGCTTCTTCAGCTCATCCACCACCGCTTCCACCGCCTTCTCGATCCCGCGCTTGAGCCCCATCGGGTTGGCCCCTGCGGTCACGTTCTTTAGCCCCTCGCGGAAGATGGCCTGAGCCAGCACGGTCGCGGTGGTTGTGCCGTCCCCGGCCACGTCCGAGGTCTTGGAGGCGACCTCTTTGACCATCTGCGCCCCCATGTTCTCATTGGGGTCTTTCAGCTCGATCTCCTTGGCGACCGTCACGCCATCCTTGGTGATCGTCGGGCTCCCGAACTTCTTATCGATAACCACATTGCGGCCCTTCGGCCCGAGGGTCGCCTTCACAGCCTGCGAGATCTCGTTGACCCCTCGCAGCAGGGCCGCCCGTCCTTCGTCGCTAAACATCAGCTGCTTTTTACTCATACCGATTCACCTTCCTCCTTCAGTCGTATGTGTGGATTATTCAAGCACTCCGAGGATGTCATCTTCCCGGAGAATCAGGTACTCTTCCCCCTCGATCTTCACCTCTGACCCGGCGTACTTGCCGAATAGCACCCGATCCCCCGCTTTGATGTCGAGAGGCACCCGCTGTCCGTTCTCCAGGATCTTCCCGTTCCCGACCGCGATCACCTTGCCCTCTTGGGGTTTCTCTTTGGCGGTGTCGGGAATGATGATACCCCCGCGCTTCTCTTCGCCTGGCTCTTCAATCCGCTTCGCCAAAATACGGTCTTGCAACGGCCGAATCGTCATGGTCTCTTCGCCTCCTTCGTGGCAGAGTTATTCGGTCATCTTGAGATTAGCACTCGGTTGCAGCGAGTGCTAATATAGCGAACGACCTGAGCTGGCGCAAGAAAATTTTTCGACAGGAAGGCCGTTCTGCAACATCCTGTTGTTTCGGCGTTTTTTCCTCCTAGCTGGCCTCGATGCCATTCACAGCACTCTGATCGCGCGAGTGCTTACCGAACAGGAGACGATGATGCCGAGAGTGCTGATTACCAGGGAGCTGCCACGAGAAGCCTTAGCCGTCGCACACCAACGCTTCGACGTCGATCTGCCTCCCACAGACCGGCCTCTCTCCCGAGGAGAGTTCATGAGCCGACTTCGCGATAAGGCCGGACTGGTCTGCCTTCTCACAGACACCATCGATGAGGAGATCCTCAACGCAGCGCCGTCTCTCAAAGTCGTTTCCAATGTTGCGGTCGGCTATAACAATATCGATGTAGCGGCCTGCACCCGCAGAGGGGTGGTGGTCACCAATACCCCGGGCGTGCTGACAGAAACCACCGCGGACTTTACATGGGCACTGCTTTTAGCCGTCGCGCGACGGGTGGTCGAAGGAGACCGTTATGTCCGTTCAGGGCAATTCAAAGAATGGCAGCTTTTGTTCCTGCTCGGAACGGATGTACACGGAAAAACTTTGGGAATTCTCGGGTTCGGCAGGATCGGTCAAGCCGTGGCCCGGCGGGCTCGGGGGTTCGGGATGAGACTGCTCTACTATGACCCTCAGCGGGTCGATCGAGTGGTTGAGGACGAACTTGGGGCCAGATATGTCGATAAGGCCGCGCTGCTTCGGGAATCTGATTTTCTGACTATTCACGCCCTGTTGACTCCTGAAACTCACCATCTCATCGGCGCCAACGAGCTTCGTGCTATGAAACCGACAGCGTTCTTGATCAACGCCGCTCGAGGTCCGATTGTCCATGAGGAGGCGCTGGTTCAGGCCCTGCGGGAGGGGTGGATCGCTGGCGCCGGGCTCGATGTCTACGAAGAAGAGCCAACGGTTCATCCCGGACTTCTCGAAGCCAAAAACGCGGTGCTAGCCCCCCACATCGCGAGCGCGTCCAGAGAGACACGGACAAAGATGGCGCTGATGGCTGTCGAGAACTGCTTGGCTGTGCTAGAGGGACGAATCCCTCCCAACCCGGTAAACCCCGAAGTGCTGAAAACGTGAAGTGTGAAGAGTGAAGCGTGAAGCGTCAGACAACCTATCATTCCCCGCCCCGGGTTTTGGAGCAGGGTCGTGGAGCCGCGCGCCAGCGGTTCCACACCGTCTCATAGACCACCATCGTGTCCCCACCCGAAACCAGATTCCGGTCGAGGTGAACCGTGTGGATCTCCCTGAACAGATCGCGGCGCGCTGAGAGCTGTGGGAACCAGTTGGGAAAGATAACCAGGTAGTCCGGGCAGCGGCGCTCCAGGTATCGAAGGATGCCCGCCTCTCCCTCTCGCCTATAGGGGAGGATCTCCGGGGTGACGAGCCCCATCAAGTCGATGATCTCGCGGCGCGAGAAATACGCAATTGCGCCGACATCGTTGAGGGCCAGCCGAGCGTCTCGCGGCAGCTCACGATCGATCCATCGGCCGAGCTCGACCTGCATGGCATTGATATTCTGAACCGCCCAACCATATCGCTTGGCCGCATCTCCCAGCGTCGGGAGCGACAGAATGAGCATGAAGACCAAGGCGATCCCAGTGCGCGTTGCAAACGTCTTTCCTATCAGGAGCGCGAAGAGGAGCCACGCCAGTGGCAGGAGGTAAATCGAATAGCGCCCCTCCTGAAAGCCAGGGCCTCGATACGGAGCGAGGAGCGCCATCGCAAGCGGGTGCAGAACAAGCGCGAGCGCGGGGACGCCAAGCGCGCGCCCCCTTTCACGCCATGCGATGACGAACCCAAGAAGGCTAAGCGGCAAGAGCCAGTGGGTGGAGAAGAGCCAGAAGACCCAATCCTTCAGAAAGCTCCACGGCCGGCCGAACAAGGTCTGCACCCACGGCTCTCTGACCCCTGCCAGCCACCCGATGAGTCCGCCCTCCACCTTGGCGGCTGCTGTCGCAGGGATCGGCGCCCCGACGGTCATGAGGCTGAACGCGATCGCGGGGGCGGTGATGAGGGCGATCGTCGACAGAAAGACGGCGGCACGTCGAACAGTCAGCGGCTGGCCGAGAGCCAATAGCGGCACCAGGATCAGAGTTTCCGGGCGGGCAACCACGGCGAGTGACGCGAGAACGGCGACCCAGCCGAGACGCTGACGAGCGTGAGCCAAGAGGGTCGCAGCCACGAGCAAGGCAGCAAGCGACACCTCCATCCCCGAGAGCGCTCCCCACTGAGCGGCGCCGCTCCAGGAAAACAAGAGGCCCGCGGCCAGCGCGGCAGGTTGGGGCGCGCCCCATGCGATCGCAGCCCGGCGGGTCACGAGCGCAGCGCCAAGCGTACACGCGATGCCGATCCCCTTAACGACCAGAAGCGACGGGCCAAAGATCGCGACTCCTGCAGCGAGGAGAAGAGTCCAAAGCGGAGCGGTGGATCCCGCGACCGGAACGCCGGGGTTGTACGAAAAGCCCGCGCCCTCGGCAATGTTCCGGGCGAAGTGCAAGTGAATCCACGAGTCGTCCAGGGGGAGGCCGGCCGCGCCCGCGATCTGCCGCTCGCTCAGGAGAAACGGCGCGAGCGCCAGCCCGGTCAGCAGCAGAACGATCAGATCATCGCGCCGCGCGATTGGCACGGCGAATCGGTGTGTCTCTGAACAACGTATACCCGGCGTATGTCACCGGCTTGCGGCCAATTCGAAGCACGTAGAGCGATCGGCCGTAGGGAAGCGAGATCTCCTGGAGGCCGCGAGGCCGATTCGTGAGAGGGTTGAAGGAGTCGACAAACCAGACCAACTGCTTCGTCTTGGGCGGCACGACGATGGCTGACGACTCTGTCGGGATCATGGTCACCGCGGATTGCGGCGCGTAGTAGCTGAGCGGCAGCTCCCCAACCCGGAGCTGGTAGATCGGGTAGTCGGAAAGATAGAACATGGCGTGACGGAGCCAGGCGTACGAGCGCGGGTTCCCCACTTCGGTAATGAGGACTGTGTCACGCGGATCATAGCGCGTGCGGATGGTCTCGACGTACGTCCGAATCACCGCCTCGTGCTCGCGAAGCGCGGCCGCGGTCCGGCTCTCGATCCAGTCATGGTAATCAGCGCGAGCTCGACGCACCCACTGATCAATGCGGGAGTTACTGCGTTCGTTGTAGTCGCGAGGTGAAGGCTTCGCGCTGACAAAGAATGCGCCATTCATCAACACCAGCACGCCGACCACCACCCCCATCACCGACCAGCGGGCCACTGGCCAGACCATGTTGCGGGTAATAGCCTCAATGGAGACAATAAGCATTCGACTCAGCAGGATCACCAGGGCCGGGAGGTAGGTCAGGACATAGCCGGCCTGTCCGAAGTGGACAAGCGTGTAGAAGATGAACGGTGGAAGGGTCCAGACCAAGAGGAACTGCTCAGGCAGTCCCCACCCATTTCGACGCCAAAAGAATGGCAGGCCAAGCAGCCCAAAGAGCAGCACGCCAAGCCCGACTGCCGTGGACTCGAGGAGAAAGCGAAGCTGTTGAAGCATCAGTTCCCAACTCGCCTCGTTGAACACCGACGTCTTGGCAATCGTGGAGGAGAAGAGCTGGTTTGAGGCTTCCAGGTAGCGGTCGAGTCCGCCAGTCAGCCAAATCATTGGGAGAAACCAAGTCAACACCGCCAGCGCGACGAGTCCCAATGCGATGCTGACCTTCTTGAGCGACCGGGTCCCCCGGATCAGGCTCATGAGCCAGAGCGGGAAGAGGAGCAGCGTGACTGATTGACGCACGCCACCAGCGAGTCCCAGATAGATCGCCGAGAGATAGACGTATCGCTCCCTCCCAAGCAGCGCCTGATAACTCAAATAGGCCACGAGAGACGCGATGAGCGCCTCCGCCGCGTAGCTGAGCCCGACCACGCCGTAGAACCAGAAGAGCGGGCTCACCGCTAGCAGGGCCGAGGCTGTGATTGCCGTGAGGCGGTCGTAAAGGGCTCGAGTCAGCAGAAAGACAACCAGCGTGGTTGCGGCACTGGAGAGAACGGAGAGCAGGACGTAGACTTGAGCGCCGTCATCGAGCCAGCTATTCAGCAGCCGCCCCAGGAGAATATAGAGGACATATCCTGGCGGGTGGGGCTGATGCTTGGTGACGTCGAACTCCTTGAGCGCGAGGGCAAACTGGACCGCATCCCAGTTATAGGGGACACCCATCCGATATGGGAGGCGGAGGAGAAGAGTCAGAAGACCAAACGAGAGTGCCAGCGCCCAATCCATCCAGCGCCATTCTCTCGCGTGCACTGAGCTCTCACCTCAAGCAGAAATTCAGCGTACGTAGTATACCACGTTGGCTTTTTCCCTGAATTCAGGGGCGCGGAAGTAGTGTTCCGATTTGCCGACCGGCTCTTACCGGCCCAACACATCTTTTGGGAGGCAAGCTCTCACCAACTGGGGATTCCCCATTGCTTTAAGGCGAAGCGCAAGGCGCTCGGCGTAGCAGTACTTGCAACCCGGGCTGACTTTCGTGCAGGCCGTAACCGGGTTCCAAGTAGCGTCAGTCCACTCGATGCCGGTGCTGTCTGCCATCGCCGCGCGTCCCGCCAGGAGAATACAACAGCCACCTGCTCGAACTCCAACGAATTAGAATAGATATCTTCCGGACCTCGATATAGTGCGAGTTCAAATGACGAGCATGACTAGGCCCGAGGAAGGCGGAGGCCTGAGGCGTACGCCGCTGTACGTTGATGACCTCCGCCGATTCAGAACGACGTCAGGCGAAGTGAGTTGGACCCGCGCCGAGCGAGTCGGCGAGCAGGGCGGCGGCGCCGATGGCGCCGGCCCAATCGCCGAGCTGAGGCGGGACGACTTGAACGGTCTGTCGCGACATCAGCGTGGAGTTGGCTTGAATCGATTGCTTTACCTCGTCGATGAGTGCGGGAACGTTCTCAACAACGCCGCCACCGAGGATGAGGCGCTCAGGGTTCAGAAGCGTCACGTAGTTTGCGAGGGCGACGCCGAGCCACTTGACCGCGTCGGTCCAGAGCTGCTGAGCAAACCGATCGCCGTGGGCCGCGGCCTTGGCAACCTGAGCCGCAGTCACTCTCGAAGGATCGCCGCCGGTCCACTCTGAGAGGATCGTCGCCTCTCCGCTGGCCACTGCTGAAGAGAGGTGGCGAATAAACGCGCTCCCCGACGCGTAGACCTCGAGACAGCCGCGATGCCCCGCCACGCACGCGGGACCGTCGGGGTCCAGAATCGTGTGGCCGATCTCCCCTGCCACGTTGGACGCTCCGCGCCAGAGCCGTCCGTCAAGCACAGCTCCTGACCCAACTCCTGTTCCCACAAAGACAGCGATCAGACTTCGAGCGCCTCGCCCTGCCCCGTGTTTGAACTCGCCCCACGCCGCTGCCCTCACGTCGTTTTCCACCCAGACCGGGAGGCCAAAACTGTCAGCGATCTCTGATCGGAGCGGAACGTTCTGCCAGCGGAGATTCGGGGCGTAGATCACCGCCTGGCTTTCAGGATGGATCTGACCGGCCGCCGCAATCCCGATTCCCGCGATGGGCCCCGCCTGCTCCATCAGCTCGTGGATCACCACCTTGACCCGTTCCAGCACATGCGCGACTCCGCTGGATGCTTCGGTCAGAACGGTCTTCTCGGCAGCGCGCGCGCTGTCCCCGCTGATCAGCACTCCGCGGATCTTGGTCCCGCCGAGATCGACCCCAACAACTGAAGATTTGGACATCACAGCTTACCAGCTCCCCGAGGCCCCTCCACCCCCGCTTGCCCCGCCGCCGAATCCACCGAACCCACCGCCAAACCCTCCACCAAATCCGCCGCCGCCCCAAGAAGGTCCGACTGGAAACCAGAAGCCCTGGTTTCGGTAGCCACGCCGTGGACGGTGCGCCCGCTGAAGCCCAATCAAGAAGAAGAGTCCGACTGGGATGATTAAGAATAGGATTTCGAGCGGTATTTTCTGACTGCTCCGCCTGGCGGCGCCCTTACGGGGCGGCTCAGCCGTGAGGGTGACCCCCTGGGCGGTCGCAATGATCTGGGCGACCTGGAAGGCGCCGGCGTAGAGTCCTTCTCCAAACTCTCCCCGGCGAAAGTGAGGGGTCATCTCTTCGCGAATGATGGCACCGGCCCGGCCGTCAGGCAAGATCGGCTCAAGGCCGTACCCCACCTCGATCCTGACTTTGCGCTCGGTCATCGTGAGCAGAATGAGGACCCCATTGTCCTTCTGGCGCTTCCCGATCCCCCACTGGCGAAACAGCTCGTTCGCGTACTGTTCAATGTCGAGCGGCTCAATCGTTTGGAGCGTGACCACCGCGACCTCAGCGCCTGTTTGACGCTCTAACTGAGCGAGCAGCCCTTCGAGCTGCTGCCGCATCGAGGGCTGAATCACATTGGCCAGGTCCGTCACCATTCCAGCGGGAGCCGGAAACGTCTGGGTGTGGCCGCTCCCTCCTGAGAGGAGCAAGGCCACAATCGCGAAAAATAACAGCTTCGAGGCACTCAACGCTAAGTTTAGTGCCGGTTTCAACGACCTAAAGTATTGCAGCATGTTGGTGGCCGTGGCGAGAAGCGAGCCAATTCGGGGTCCGGGGCCAGGGGTCCGGGGTTCGCATTTCTAACTTCGAGCCCCGAACCTCGGTCCCCGACACGGAACGAAGGGATGCGAAGCTTATCGGCACGGCGCTAGGCGGGGTGGAGCTGATCAACCACCTCAGCCAGGCGGCCGAGCGTCTCGTGAAGTTGGTCAAAGAGCGCTTCGAGTTGGGCGGGGACCAGTTGGCTGGTCCCCTGTTTCAAAGCATAGAGAGTCCTGAAGGCTTCGACAGAGATGCCGAATGAACCTTCGACGAGAGTAAAGAGTTCGGGAGTGCTGGAGGGAAGGGATCGCCCGCTGAACCAGACCAGCCCGCGAAGAACCGGACGGAGCGCTCTGAACGCTCGGATCAGCAGCGATTCGAGCGCTTGCGCGTCCGAGCCGTGTTCGATGAAGCCTTCCCGAAGGGTGATGAGCTTTCCCATCAGCTCGCGCTCGCACTGCTGGCGCACCGCAGCGGGGGGGAACACGAGGTCAGTCAGGGGATTCTCGCCATAGAGGCAGTGATGGTGCGCTTTCATCTCCAGGAGCTCGAGCGGATAGACATCGAGGGAGGAGCGGATCTGTTGCGGGGTCAGCAGAAGGGGGGTCACAACCCCGAGCGCGCGCCAGCGAGGAGCGTGCAAGGCCGCCTGGTGGAGTTCAGCAAGACCGACCTCAGCCAGCACAACCAGAAGGGTCACGGCTGAGCGACGGTGCACATACTCCTGAGTGGCGCCGCTCCCGTAGAGGCAAACCGATCGCAACGTTGATCCGTAACTGGCGATGAGATCGTTGAGGAGTGTGTTGAGCGGGGCGCGAAGCGCCGGGGGAAGCTCGTCCAGGGAGGACGGCCCGGACATGGGCAGATGTACGGTTAGGCCTTCTTCTCCTCGTCCTTCTTGGCCGCCTCGTCCTTTACGTCAGCCACGCCCTTTTTGAACTCCTTGAGGCTCGATCCCAACGAGCGGGCAAGGTCCGGCAGTCGGTTCGCCCCGAAGAGGATCAGGACGATCACCATGATAATCAATAGCTCTTGATAGCCTAGCCCGAACATTTCGTTCTCCCCCTTTCGCACCGCGAACAGTGCTCATACCTTACGTCTCAGCCGCTCCAGTGTCAAATGATCCTCGGGGTTCGGGATTCGGGGCTGGAGATGCGGACCCCGGACCCCGATCCCCGAACCCCGCTTTATCTCAAGACGCGTTTGTCGCCCACCCGGCGTGTGATTCCCTGGCTGTCGAAGTGTTCCATGAGTGGGATGGCGTACTTTCGCGTCACGCCCAGGAGGTCTTTCATGTCCCCGGGAGTGATCTCACCCTTCGCCCTGAGAAACTCAACCAGACGCTCCTGCGCCTCGCGGAGCACCTCCGCATGGAAGAAGAGCGACGCCTTGATTCTGATCAGCCGTTTCTCCTCGATCATTAGCTGGAAGAGCTCGTTGTCTTCAGCGCCCGAGAGCCCGCGTTTGGCCAGCG
>DATEAO010000035.1:0-12575 GCA_035288345.1 Candidatus Methylomirabilota bacterium
AAATCCTCCTCCTTCGTTGTTTGCCGGCAGCGAAATGCTGTTTTCAAAACAGAAGTGGTCCTACGTATCACCTCCTCCTCGATGAGGGTATAAGGAATAATCATGCAGTCTCACAAGAGAAAACAGCCCACTGGAGCCGAATATTCCCGAAGGGAAAAATTGGAGGGTGTGACCGAACCGGAATAGAGTCGTGGATCCTGAGGTTATAATAAAAAGCCCGTCGTAGAAACGGACCATCAATCTAGGAGGACGATATGATTCGGGGGCAAATCGCGCTGGCAGTGCTGCTTGTTCTATTCTCCGCTCAGATGGCACAGGCTCAGTTGGGGCCGAAGGACGGGGCAGGCCTCAAACCGACTGATCTTGAGCGAGTCAAAGTCGGAGATGTCGCGCCTGATTTCACCCTCGAATCGCACGATGGCAAACAGATCTCTCTCTCGGACTACCGCGGTAAGAAGCACGTCGTGCTGATCTTCTACCGGGGGCGTTGGTGACCCTACTGCGGCGCTCAGCTTGGAAAGCTGAAAAGTCTGTTGAGTCCCGAGGAAAAGAAGGACGCTCAGGTCCTGGCCGTCAGCATCGACAGTCACGAGGCCTCGCAGCGGTTCATTCGAGATCTTTCAGCGAAGTACCCCGCCGGCCAGTTCGACTTTCCCCTCCTCGAGGACAAGAACCATAAGGTCATCGACCGGTATGGCCTCTACAACCCCGAAGGCTCAGGCTGGCCCCACCCCGCCACCTATGTCATCGACAAGCAGGGCGTGGTGCGCTGGCGCTTCGTCGAGGTCGATTACACGCAACGGGCCAGCAACGAGCAGATTCTTCAGGCGCTGAGGGCCCTCCGATAGCCCCATCAGCTCCTTACCAGCCACAGGTCTTCGACCGAAGCGTCAAAACCTTAAGAGTGGGACCGCGATCGCGGTGTCACTCGCTCACAGCAGGTCACGGCGCATCCGCTCAAACTTCTCGCGGCTGATCTCTCCCTTCGCGTACCGCTCGCGAATGATCTGCAGAGCCCGATCAGATTCTCCGCGTGCTCCCGATGGGTTCCCAGCCGTTGCGAGCCATCGAACCCCGGCGATTATGCCAATGATCATGAGAGCCAGGAGCCCGAACCCAAAGGCAAAGCTCAGTAATGCGCCGCTAATCATCCAGCTCCCCACCCAGCCCCCCATCATGCCATCCATTCCCCACATCATCTCTCGTGTCCGCCTTGCCGGGATCTCGTGAAAAGGAGTCCCGCGAAGGACTTCGTCAGAAACCGGGCCGGCTATGGATGGAGATATGGAGGTAACTTAAGGCTCCGCCGATAGCCACGATCACAAACCCCAGTGCCATGTTGAGCCGGACCCAGGTGAGCGTTGGGAGATCACGCCATCGCCGGAGTGCCCACACCCCGAGTCCCAATAGCAACAGGAATGTGCCGAGCTTATAAAGCAGCAGACCGGTATAGAGAACGCCGAAGGGCTGGGCAACCATCCACTCTAGATCATCGATGGTGATCAGCCGTCCTGGCGGCGTGTTGAAGAAGAGGTTGTATGCTCCGGTGAGGAACAGGAGGGCAAGCCCGACGGTCTGCCAAACAAACACACTCTTGGGAGAGGCAAGGAGCCCCAATGGGGTGCTGCGACCGACGGTCTGAATCGCGAGCATCACGAGGCCGCCGAGCCAGATTGCTGCCCCGAGGAAGTGAATCCCCCGGCCTGCCAAGTTGAGCGAGTCCTGCAGTCGAAGGGAAGTCTCGGATGGAGTGGAAAACAACCCCGTCCCTTCTTTTCCGACCCGATCGACGAAGTCCACAACTCCGGTCACCGGCCCCGACACCTTGACTCGAAACAACCACGCTCCGGCCATTGGGAGGCGCACACCCCCCACATATGTTCCAGGCTCCGCCCCCGCCGTAAAGAGAGCCGGCGGGACTCTGTGAGCGCCAGGCATCGTGCGCATGTCTGCGAGAAGCTCCACCCGGGCCCCGGCCAGAGGCTTACCATCTGAAGCTCGAAACACTCCGACAACAAAGCGTCGCTCGAGGCGGTCCTGAAGTTGCGCCGAATCGCTGGCGATCTGGATCCAGGGCGGTGCTGTCGAGGCCGACTCCTTTACCGCTGCTGGAGTTTGTGGCTTATGAGCTTCTGCATGGGAGACTATCCAGACGGGCAAGAGGATCAGGGCCACTCCCACAAGGATTGACATGATCCGCCTCATCACTGTTTCTCCAACCTGACGACGAGCAGGGTATTCGGTGTGGACTTTAACGTAAAGCGCACACGGTCGCCAGGACGGATTCCATCCAAGAGGTTCTTCGATTCCACGAAAAAGTCCATACTGTGCCCCTCCATCAGGCCGGGAATGGTCTCGTGGCGGATCAGGACCAAGGTCTGTCCGACCTCTTCAACAACGCCGGTCGCGCGCCAGGTGCCTTTCGCTGGGGTCAGCGCCATCAGGAGTCCCCCGGTCACCAAGCCGAGAACCAGAAGCAGCATGGCCACGACCAGCCAGGGCCTGGACGAGGTCTGTCGCACAGGCTCCTCGGATGGGCTGTCACTCATTCAGGACCCCGGACAGAATTCGCAGACATGCCGGTAGTATAAGCCGGTCGCTTAGCGGATCGACTGGTACTCGCCTTTCCCTTCTCGAGCGCTGGCCACTCCCCTGAAGGCCTCGTCTAGCTTTCGGGCGATCAGCTCCGGTCCGATGGCGCCGATGTGCTTATACATGATGCGCCCGTCGCGGTCGATAAAAAATGTTTCCGGTAGACCCCAGACGCCGTAATCCACGGCGATCTTTCCGCCATGGTCAACTCCGTTCGGGTAAGTGATGTGAAACTCCTCCAGGAATGCGCGGGCACGAGACTGATCGTCCTGGATATTGACGCCAACGAACACCACGCCCTGGTCCTTGTACTGCCGCCACGCGGCCTCGAGAATCGGCGCCTCCTCGCGGCAGGGTAGGCACCAGGTCGCCCAAAAGTTGAGAAAGACCACTTTCCCACGCAGGTCTTCCAGGCGCAAGACACTCCCGTCGAAGAGTGGCAGCGTAAAAGAAGGAGCAGGACGTGCAATCAGCGGAGACGGGATATATTTCGGCTCGCGCGTCATGCCGTAGCCGAGCAGTGCGAGGAGGCCGACGACCGGAGCGATCACCGCGAGGATCACTGCTGGTCGCTTTCGCATCCCTCAGCGTTCCCTCAACAAGATTTTCAGATTTTCTCGGAGTCGCGCAAGGGAGTCCTCGTCGTCCGGCAGATGATAGGCACGAATCCTCGCACGCCGATCGACGAGGACGAATCTGGAGCTGTGAATCACGATTCCCTGTGACCCGTGGGTCGCCACGGCAGGTCGGGGCAGGAATTGCTGAGACAGCTTCCCGGTCTCCACCTGATCATCGGGATCCACGACGCCTAGGCGGAAGCCTTCCTTGGCGAGCATGTAAATCTCTCGCTTCTCACCCGTCAAGAAGAGCCAGCGGAGTGGATCAGCCAAGAATTGCTCTGCATATCGTGAGAGGACCTCTGGAGTATCGTGGACGGGATCGACAGAGATTGAGACCAGTCGAAGATCCTCCTCACCCGAGAACTCAGACTGCAGTCGAGCCATCTGAGCGCTCTGGAGAGGGCACGTTTCCTTGCACTGGGTGTAGATGAAGTTGGCCACCCAAACATGTTCCAGAAGGTCGGGGCGCGTGACCCGGCGTCCGCTCCGCTCGATGAGCGTGAAGTCCGGCACCTCACCGTGGACCTCCAACGTCTCGAGCACGCCTTGGCTCTTGGGGGGCGCCCCTCTCGTGAGCGACCACGTCACGAGCCCCCCTCCAACAATCGCAGCCACGAGTAGACCCAGAAGAACGGCACGACGCATCAATGAGCTTGACCTCTCTCTGTCTCAGCCTCGACATCATGACGATGGCGCTTCACGAGACTCCTCAATAGCTTCTCTCCCTTCGTGGACGATCAACGGCACCATCGCGAGGGCCGCCACAGGATCAGCCCACCACCACCCGAGCCATGCGTTCACCGCGAGCCCCAGCAGGAGCGCCAGCGAGAGATACGAGCAGATCGCGGTCTCCATCGCGTCGGCAGCTAACGCACGGCTCCCTAGCAGGCGTGCGGTGCGATGCTTGGAGAGAGCCAACAACGGCATGACGATCAGCGAAAGTGCCGCAAGGATCAGGCCGGGCACACTCTCTGCCGGCACTTCTCTCAACCAAAGCTTCTTACTTGACTCGTAAACGACGTACGCCGCAAGGAGAAAGAAACTTACACCCACGAAGAGGAGCGCGCGTCGCTCCCACAGCTCGCTTGTGTCTCCGTCCGGCACCTTGAGCTCGGCACGGAGCCTCCAGAAGAGGATCGCTCCAGAAATCACCTCGATAATGCTGTCGAGTCCGAAGCCAACTAGGGCGATCGAGCCAGCAAGAACTCCCGCTCCGATGGCGATGACCGCCTCCAAGCTGTTCCACCCCATCGTGAGATATTCGAGCTGAACACCCCGACGAAGGAGGCGTGTGCGCTCAGCCCCGAGCACGAAGTTCATTCGTTGAGATCTTCGCGAGCGTGATCATGCCGCCTTCCATGTGCATCGGCTTATGACAGTGGAAGAACCAATCGCCCGGGTTGTAGGCGGTGAACTCAATCTCCACCGCGCCCATGTGAGCCTCAACATCGACGCTGTCCTTGACGATGGGCGCGGAGAGCCGCCGACCGTTTGCCACCAGCACCTTGAAGGACTGGCCGTGGAGATGCATGGGGTGAGCTTCCATGCTGTTATTCTGAAAGCGGACCCTGACGCTGTCGCCTTTGCGCAGGCGCAAAGGGTCGGTATGTGGATAGCGCTTGCCGTTAATCGTCCAGTCGTCGGAGCCCATCATCCCGCCGCTCAGTGTGAGGTCGAAGCTCCGCTCAGGCCCTGTTGGGCGCGGGAGGATGTCCTGCCCGCGGCCGAGCTCGTAGCGCCACAGAGAAAGGCCACTGACGCCTTCCACGGCCGCTTCAGGCTCTTCCTGCTCGTGCCCTTCGTAAAAGAGGGCCAGTTGTTCACCGGAAGCAGCATGGCCCGCTTCAGCGCAGTAGAGGAACCAGGCTCCAGGATGCTCCGCAGTGAGCAGGACGTCATATCGCTCGCTGGGGGCGATCGGAAGCGCGTCCACCGTGACCGGCTGTATGAGCGGGTTGCCATCGGTATGGGTCACCTGCAACTTGTGTCCAGCCAGACGAATGACATGAGTGTGATCAGCGCTGGCGTTGATTAGCCGCATACGAACCCGCTCGCCTTTGCGCACTTTGATGGGCTGGGTCGCGGGATACGCCTTGCCGTTGATCGTCATGGTGTCATACGCGGGAGTGTGACCGCCGCCCATCATCCCACCCATGCCACCGCGGCCCATCATCCCTTCCATCATTCGGCCCATACCACCGCGCATCATGCCACCCATCATCCCGCCCATGCTTCCTCGACTCCCGGCGATCCCTTCACGAGTGCTCGGCAGCGGACGCCCTGTTCCTGTCGCCCAGTCGTCGAGGACCAGTGTGTAGTCGCGATCGAAGACAAAAGGCTCGCGAGCCGGCTCGATGATGAGCGGGGCGACCAACCCGAGGTCCATCTGCCGATGCTCCTGAAAATGGGTGTGGTACCAGCGCGTCCCCGCGGGCCGAGCTTCGAACTCGTAAACGAATGTGTCTCCTGGCTGAACCGGCTTCTGGGTGATTCCCGGCACGCCATCCATCGCGTTCGGGACATCCACGCCGTGCCAGTGGATCGTCGTGGGCTCGGAGAGTGCGTTCTTCAAGATGATGCGCACTCGTTCTCCCTCTTTCACTCGAATCTCGGGGCCAGGCACCTGGCCGTTGTACGCCATTGCCTTGACCACCTTACCCGGCGCAAGCTCCCAGGTGATCTCACGAGCTTCGAGGTGAATCGAGCGCGTGGTGACATTCGCGTCCGCGGAGCCAGCTCGGCTGCCCGCAAGAAGCTTGGCAACAGAGAGTGAGACCGAGGCGCCGACACCAAGCCGAGTCGCCGTGGAGAGGAACGCTCGTCGTGATTGATTCATGAACTACCTCCTTCTCGACTCATCGTGGCTTTGTTACCAGGCGGCCCCGCTCGAGGACCCATTGCCACGTCTTTCCGCCATCCCGTGAGCGCAGGACGTCGGAGCCCGTCGCGGCAATGACCACGTGCTCTCCCGGGCCCACGGCGAGCGCCACAACAGGAGCACGTGGATCAGCGACAAAGCCAGTCGGCTCCCACTTCCCTCCACCATCCCGGCTTCGCATCAGCCCACGGTCCGAGCGCGCGACATACGCGTAGACGATTCGCGCGTCCCGCGTATGATAACTCACCGCAGTCACCGGCGCGTCGTTTGGGATCGGAGGCACAGGCGCCCAACTCACGCCCCAATCCTGGCTCGTCATCAACCCGGCCTTTGTGCCCGCGAACAGGGGTCCGGTCCCGTCGGGGCCGGCAGCGAGGCTCCACACGTTCGACAGCCCTCGCGCGGGCAATCGCTCTGACTTCCACGAGCTCACTGAGACCCGATGTAGTCCCATCTGCTCAGCCACACTCCACCCGTAGAGTTCGCCTCCGTTCCTGGGGCTATAAGTCAATGCATGAAAGTCCGCCTGCCCCTTGAGCGCGACCGACTGCCACGTCTGTCCACCGTCCCTGCTCACGAGCATGCCGAGATTGCCGGCCTGAAATTTCTGGTATGAGGGAACATCGGGATGCCCGCTCGCGTAGACGAGGTTCGTCTCACCCGGATGGGCCGTGAACCCCATCAGATCGAAGTGGTGAGTCCCGACACGCTCGACTGAGCCGTTCTGACGAACGCGCACCAGCCCCGTGTGTGTGGCGATATACAGGATCTCGGGATCGCGCTGATCCACCGCCAAGCCATGAATGTGATGGATCTCCGCCGGAGCAGCCGGAGGCTGCGCCTGCGCGCGCCCTTGGACCTCTATCGCCATAAACCCAAGCGCGCCCAGGCCGATTCGTCCCGCGGACGAGAGAAACTCGCGGCGAGCCAGTACATGCCTCATCGCTGCCGAGACTCCCATGTCACGCCCTCGTCCGCACTCTTGAAGATGATCCCGTCTAATGTCGCCGCAAACAGCTCGCTTGGTTTTTTGGGATTGACCGTCACCGCCGCGAGATTCTTCGGCTCTTTTCCGACGAGCTTCCACGTCTCCCCTCCATTCGTGCTCTTGAAGAGTCCATCGCGCGTCGCGGCATACAGGATTTTGGGATCGTGGGGGTCGACAGCAACGCCGTTCACCGTCCGATTCGCAGGCAGACCGCCCGCCACCTTCCACCCTCAAAAGCAGTCGGGGCTGAATTGCAGCCCCTCCGCGGTTCCGGCCACGAGAAAGATCCCGCCCATCCCGGTTGAGATGTTGAGCGAGCTGAGCACCTTGACTTCCCCGCCAGGTCCGTCATCCACACGGGTCCACTTCCCTCCTCGATCCGTTGTCCGGTAGACACCTTCCCCTTTCTCCCTGACAGCCGCATGAAGCTTTGAGGGGTTCGTAGGATCGACAGCAACGCCATGCACATCAAGGCCAGCGAGTCCGTTATTGATCTGCATCCATGTCTTTCCGCCATCGGTGCTCTTAAAGACGCCAGCCTCATGTGTGCCAACGTAGATGGTCTGAGGATCGTTAGGATCCGCGGCCACAGCCATAATGTCCAGATGAGCGTGCTTAACCGAGACCGAAGTCTTCTGCCAAGATCGGCCCCCGTCTTCGCTTCTGAAAAGACCTGTGTGGGCACCCAGGAAGAGCGTCCGGCCTTCCGCGTCCATTATCAGCGCGTGTACGTGCTCAAAGCCGGGACCACTCGTCTTTACGCTCCCTTGGGCCGCGAACACCCACGGAGAGAGCAAGGTCAGGAGGATGGCTACTGTGAGCGTGCCCACAACCACGAAGAAGTGATGGCGTCTCACTTGTCCCCTCCTTTGTCCTTTGGATTCTCATGTCCTGTCTTCATCATGGCGCGCATCATGAAGTACATCCCGAGAGGGCACGCGAGGGCCACTGCCACGGGAAGGAGCCCGCCGGCCGCTCCCAACACGGTCCCGCCACCGGCGAGAAGAAAACCAAGGGCGAGGAGAGGCACACCCCAGCAGAGGGCTTTCCCAAGATAGCTCTTCCAGCCGCGCGAAGCCGCGCCGACAGAACAGATGCCCGCCGTAGCGGGAGCCTTTGTATCAACCGCTACCGTCGCAGCTTCGACCTTGGCCGCCCTGACTTTTGCCACAAACTCCTCTACGTGCGTCTCGGAGCAGAGCGGTTCGCCGAAGCGCTCGATAACTACCCCGTCAACTGATGCCCCACAGATCGCGCAGTAGCGCCCTTCGTTCTCCTCGTTCCCGGGGTTTCCGTTCTGCGGGATAACCTTCGATCTAGGCACGTTCTTTTTCTGAATTTCGTCCATGATCTTATCCTTTACTCCGTTTGAGTCCTACCCACCCGTAGATAGGGGTTGGATAGATGCGTTCGTACTGGACTTGGTCCTTCGTGATATCCGAACGGGCGTGCCGAGACGCCCGGACCGACAAGGTTAACCGATTGGAGGGGAGCGAGTCGGAAGGGTTGAAAAGTACTCGATCGAGGCCTGTACGGGAGAATTCCAAATAGGAAGGAGATAAGGCAGGTCTTCCAAATCGATCCACAACTGCCAAGAAACCGGCAGGCTCACCGGTTCGAGCGAAGGAGACTTCCCGCCATGATCAGCGGTACCGGGCTCACAGGTCTTCCCCTCGGCTGCAATGGCGTGGCTCGCGCTGCTCACACAGGCTGCCAGCACAATCACCGTGAGCAGTCCAACAAGGAACACTCTCACTCGGCTCTTCATCTCACCGCTAACGATATCGGATAGGCATTATGGGGTCAAGCAAAAGTTCCAAGGGAGCGAGCACCCGCTCAGGGGTGCTCGTGCGTGGGAAGTTCGTCGTGTGTGTGCGTGCCAATGCGGTGATGGCGCTCACCGCTCTCCTGTGAGGGGTCCGTATGCACGATGGCCGCCCCGAGATGAGGCACGTGGTGCAGAAGCTGATGCTGGACCTCTTTCGCAACGGCGTGCGCCTCCTCCACGGACAGTCTGCCCGGCACAGTGATGTTCACCTCCGCGTGGAGCCTGTGACCGATCCATCGGGCCCGGACATCCGTGACCGCCTCGACGCTCGGGACATGCCGCGCGGCGTGAACGATCGCATCGACGGTCCCCACCTCAACCCCGTCGAGGATCCGCACCAGGATCACGCGGCCGGATTGCCAGACGATCCAGAAGATCGCCCCGGAGATGAGGAGCCCGACCAACGGATCGGCCCACGGCAATCCGGCCCAGACGCCGAGCGCCCCGGCGAGAACCGACAGGCTGATCCAGCCATCAACCCGCGCGTGCTGCCCGTCGGCAACCAGCGCCGCGCTGCCGATCTGCCGCCCGACCCGGATCCGAAACACGGCCACCGCTTCATTGCCAAGAAACCCGATGAGCGACGCGAGCATGACCGCCCAAAGCATCTGGACTGGCCGGGGGTGCAACAGACGGCTCACGGATTCGTAGGCGGCCGCCAGCCCGCTCCCGAGGATTGTGACGACGATCATCAGGCCGGCGAGATCTTCGACGCGTCCCAGGGAGTACGTAAATCGGCGGCTCGGCGCTCGCCGCGACAGCCAAAAGGCGATCCCGAGGGGGATCGCCGTTGCGGCATCAGCGAAGTTGTGGATCGTATCGGCCAGAAGGGCGACGCTCCCTGACAGCACCACCACGAACACTTGAAGGAACGCCGTCAGCATGAGGCCGGTGAAGGACCATTTGAGCGCCCAGAGCCCTCGCGCTGAGGACGCGACCGAGGGATCCACCGGCCCACGGACGTGCCGATGACGGGACGGGTGCGAGTCAGCGGTCATATCGTTTCATACCGAGACCATCATAGTCCGATTTCATGTCACGAACTCAATCGATTCGGCCTCACGACCTGAGTGTTCGTCGCAAGAGAATCTTCTTTTTCAACCAGATGTCTCGTTGTGAATCAAACTTGACGTGAAGCTAACCTTGACAGGTCCGACATTCATCTTGACTGGATCACGAGGGCATAAGCTCCGTACTCGTATGTCACGCGCTGCCTAACGCCGTGGCACTCGATCTTATCCCCTGGCTGAATATCGTCGGACCTCGATTGCGCCAGAATCTTCCCCGCCAAAAGTCTCGCAAGCTCCCCGACCCCGGAGCCAAGGCGTCATCGCCCAGCATGTTGACTAATCCACTAGAGGCGCCTGATCGTGGACCCCGCTACACGATGTCGCGCGGCGCGAAGCTCATCGAGGTGAGCGAGCGCTTGTAGGGCGACTCGCCGAGCTTCGTGATCCGTCCCTTGCCCAGCTTGAAGCGGTAGCGGTTCGTCACGGGATCGGGCACTCTGGGGACGACTGAGTTCGCCGGGTTACCCGGGAAACCGAAGTAAGCGAAGGTCACGCCCTTCCTGACGGCGCCGGTCACGATCGCGACAGCGGTGAAGCTGCCCGTCGTCGAGCTGATGTGCCCCGCCTTCTTGAGCGCGGTGAACGAGAAGTCGTTGTCGTCGACTCCCTGATAGGCCCCGGTCTGGACCAGCACATTGTCGTTCTCGATCGCGACGAGATCCCCGGACTCGATCCCTCGCGCTCTGGCGTCGTCGGGATGGATCTCCAGGAACTGATGAGGCCACCGCTGCATGATGTAGGGGCGACGAAGATCGTCAAAGCCCGACTGCCACATCTCGTTGATGCGGCCGTTGGTCACCCAGAGCTCCTCCCCCGCAGGCGTCACCGCCTCGTAGAAGTCCTGAAAATCCTCCCAGTAGCTTCGCAGCAGAATAGCCTTGCCCGTGTGCGTGTCGAACGACGTGAGCCAGGCGGGGTGCGTCGTCGATCCCTCCGGCGGCCCCAGGCGCAGCGTCGAATCGTGCAGGCGTTTGGTCCCCTCGAGCTTCCCGCCGACCAGCCGGATGGGCGTCTGGATCCCTTCGGTGCCATACTCGCGGAGCAGGTCGTGGGCTCGTTTCCCCTCCTGCTTCGCTTTCACGACCAGAGGGTGATAGTTGAGGACGCCGCCGCGCCCGAAACGGGCCGACTCCTCGAAGATCTCGTTCGAGTCCTTCCAGTCGAACCCCTTGAAGCCCATCGTCTTCGCGAAGCCGGCGATGATGGACCAGTCGGGCCGCGCCTCGCCGGGCGGGTCATAGAACTTGGAGTAGAGGCGCAGGCGGCGCTCGCCGTTGCAGCGAGTAAAGTCCTCCTCGCCCCACGTGGCCGCCGGCAGCACGAGGTCTGCGTATTCCGTCCCAATGGGCGCGACAGGATAGATGTCCTGGTCGACGACGACCATGCCGCCTGAATCGGCGCGCCGCTTGAGCGCCTCGATCGCGGCCTTCGGATCGAAGCTCGTGATCTGGTGCGGATTCCGGCGCGTGAGCTTCTGGAAGACGTCCATCAGCTCTTGGGAGGCCGCCATCGCCTGGAGCCAGGTCGTCCCGATGACCCATGCGAAGCGCACGTTGCCGTCCACGACCCAGCGGTCGAGGTCAATCTCCTTCTTTCTGCGCCCGGGGAACTTCTCAGGCGAGAGGATCCGCGGGTAGTCGCCGCCCCCCGCCCAGCCGCGCTGGTGGCCACCCGCGCGCGAGATGACCCGCCCGGGCCGATTCCCCGCGCCGCAGATAAGCCCAAGCGCTGAGAAGGACGTGGTGTTGCCAAGGTTGTTGCACCAGTAGATGCCTTTCTCCAGCATGAACGACGCCTTCGGCCGCGACCCGTCGGAACGCGGCTTGGCGAGCATCTCGGCGGCGTTCCTGATCAGCTCGGCCGGCACGCCTGTGATCCGCTCCGCCGTGGCCAGCTCGGCGTACTTGTAGCCGAGAATCCACTTCTTGTACGCGTCAAACCCCACGCCGTAGCGCCCCCACGTCGTGAACCATTCCACCGGCGTGTTGCGCGGACCGCGCCCCATGCCGATGTCGATCTCCCAGTCGTTGGCGATCCACTTCTCGATGAACTCGCGGTCCTCCCAGCCGTTCTCAAGAATGATTCGGGCGAGCGCCAGGTGGAGCAGTGCGTCGGTTCCCGGGATGACCGGGAGGAAGAGCCCGCCCCGCTGCTCGCCCCACGCCGCGCCAGTCGTCTTCCTCGGGAGCGCGAAGATGAGCTTCTTGTCCGGGTTCTTTCCGTTCATGATCCACGTCGTGAACAGGACCGACTTCGTCTCCCACGGGTCCGTGCCAGCCATGTAGATCACTTCCGCTTCGCCCCAGTCCTCGTAAGACGCGCTGAAGGCGTCGATCCCGGCCCAGTCGAGCCCGGGCGTGTCGGGGCCAGGGCCAGGCTTGTCGTGGGGCGCATACGCCGGCGTGCCGATGGCGCTGAAGGCGAGCTTTGAGATCGCGTAGGTGTTTTCGAAATACTGATACGAGTAGGTCTTCATCGCCCACGCGGACTCGCCGTATCGGTCAAGCACGTGGCGCGAGATTCCCGCCATCACCTCGAATGCCGTCTCCCACGGAATCGCCTGAAGGGTGCCGCGCACGCGCATCATCGGGTGGAGCAG
>DATEAO010000036.1:0-3509 GCA_035288345.1 Candidatus Methylomirabilota bacterium
AATGCGCTCGGCGAGCGTTTCGCCTTCGATAAGCTCCATGACCAAGAAGGGCTTGCCTTCGGCTTCTTCAAGGCCGTGGAGTGTAGCGATCCCGGGATGGTTCAGCGAGGCGAGAAGCCTCGCTTCACGCTCGAAGCGGGCTAGCTTCTGAGGATGCTGCGTGAACTCTTCGGGAAGGACTTTGATGGCGACTTCGCGCCCGAGCTTGCTGTCCCTGGCGCGGTAGACTTCGCCCATGCCACCGGCCCCGAGGGGCGAGAGGATCTCGTAGGGACCCACCTTGGTGCCAGCTTGCAGTGCCATCGGTCAGTTCGTTGGAACGAGCCGCGTCAATTCTTCAAACCAGTTCTGGACGAGGATGAGCTCCGCGGGAGTGGTCTCGTCGCCCGCACCACCTTCCTTGATCATCAAGAAACGCTTGCCGTCGGGAGACACGTCGTAGTGGCGACCGGCAACTCCAGGAACGGCAGGGTATGATTCCTCGAGGACGACCTCCGGGTTGGCGAAGTCAAAGCTGGGATCGATGCGAACAGGGACCGCCATCAGCCGCCAACCCCGATCCAGATAGAACAACTCGCTGCCGTCCCGTGACCAAAGCGGCTCAGTACCGCCGGCTTTCGAGATCTGCCACCGACCTCCCTCCGCGTTGGGGAACGGGCGCACGTAGATCTCGAATTGACCTGAATCGTCCGATTCATAAGCGAACCATTGTCCGTTAGGCGCAATTTCTGCGTTACGCTCGTTGAACTCAGTGACAAGGAGAGGTTCGATAGGGCCGTCCTCGTCCAGCGAGCGCATGCTGAGATCGTGGCCTCCTTCCGGATGGGTTTCCCGAATCACCAGCCGCTTTCCATCGGGCGAGAATGCCTGGGGATGCAGTTCATTCTCACTTTCGCCAAGCCGTTCGACCGTACCGCTCCCGTCGGCCGCTTTCCAATAGAGATTCCGAGGACCGTCGCGGATAGATGCGAAGGCCACGCGCCGACTATCCGGTGTCCAGATGGGATAAGTATCTCCGCCTGGATCGAACGTGAGCCGACTCAACGTATTGCGAGCGAAATCCCAGATCCAGATATCGATCTCCTGATCACGCACGTCGAGGGCGAGTCGGCTTCCATCCGGGGAGATCCGCGGGTAGACGTAGGCACGGGGCTCGGCTGCCAGCACCTCCTCTCTCCCGTCCCGATCGACCCAAACCAAGTTGCGAGTAGCTTCTATGGTAGCCCCCCCTGGAACGTAGAAAAGCGATCCGTTCCCAGAAAACGCGAACTGGCTGGCGCCGTCATCACTGCCGCTAGTACCACCGTATGTCAGAACACCTCCAAGGACAGGACTGGGCTCTCCGGCGGACTCGATCCGGTCGGCATCAAATGGCATTGCAAAGAGTGTGGCCTGGTGGGCGAAGAGCAGGTGACCTGAGGGTGCGTAGCGCGGATGGGTCCCGCCCCGGTGAAGGACTCTCCTTTCGCGCGTCTCGAGCAGAACCGATTCAATGGTCCCGTCGTCGTACGACTCGCCTTGCGCCTGGCTCATGAAAAGCACCGCCTTCCCACTCGGCAGAAACCACGGCCAGCGGTGGCTTCGCTCGCCTTCGCTCAACTGAGTGAGCTCGACGGGTGTCCCGCCGGCGGCGGGAACCCGATAGAGTCCGGTCGTAGTCGATGGCGTATAGACAATCGTGTCATCCGGTCCCCAAGTGCCGCCGCGGCCGTTCGAGACCCCCGCAATAGTTAGCACCGCCCCACCTTGGAGCGATACCTTCTTCAGAGCATCGACGGTGAAAAACGACAGCCAGAGACCGTCGGGCGAGAAGAAAGGCTCGCGGGCGTTTTCTGTGCCGCTGAGCGGCGTGGCTTCCAAGTTGTCCAGAGACCGGATGAAGAGCTGAGAGGCCCCGTCAGGTGTCCGGCCCACGAAGGCTAACGTTTTCCCGTCTGGAGAAAGCACCGCCGCCGCGCCACTGCCATCGAACAAGGCTAGTTGATGATTGCCAGCCCCGAGCTTCACGGAAAGCCGCACGGGTGATTCAGGCGTGGTTTCGGTTGGCCATAAGATCCACAGAGTTGCCAACAAGGCGACGGCGAAGAGACTGGCAATGACTTGCCATTGGAAGGTGGCCTTCGGCTTCTCTCCCTCGGCCGCCAAAACCGTGCCGGGCTCGGCGAGGGTTTCCTCGATCTCATTCCGTGCATCGCCGATGTCTCGCAGGCGTTTCCTGCGGTCTTTCCTAAGACATCGGACCAAAAGGTTCTGGACCCGCGGGTCGAGGTCGGCTGGCAACGCCTTCCATTCGGGCTCGGTCTTGATGATGCTCGCCAACACATCGGAAACATCCTCGCCCGCAAACGCCCTCTTTCCCGTCAACATCTCGTAAAGCACGATGCCGAAAGAAAAGATGTCGGTGCGTTTATCGACCGCCCTGCCTTTCGCTTGCTCGGGGCTCATGTAGGCAGCGGTGCCAAGAATGACGCCCGCTCGGGTCGCGTCCCGGCTAAGAGTGGGGGACGCCGAAAGCTCGCCCTCCGGTACCTCGTCCGCAAAGGCCTTGGCGAGGCCGAAGTCGAGGACCTTCACTCGGCCTTCGGCGTCCACTTTGATGTTGGCTGGCTTCAGGTCACGGTGAATGACGCCTTTTTCGTGCGCCGCTTCGAGTGCCTCGGCGATTTGTTGAGAGATCGTGAGTGCCTCGTTGACGGAAAGCGGGCCGCGCGCTGTGCGCTCAGCGAGCGTTTCCCCTTCGACAAGCTCCATGACCAAGAAGGGCTTGCCTTCAGCTTCCTCGAGACCATGAAGTGTGGCGATGCCCGGATGATTCAACGCAGCAAGCAACCTCGCCTCGCGCTCGAAGCGGGCTAGCTTCTGAGAATGCTGCGTGAACTCTTCGGGAAGGACTTTGATGGCGACTTCGCGCCCGAGCTTGCTGTCCCTGGCGCGGTAGACTTCGCCCATGCCACCGGCACCGAGGGGGCCAATGATGTCGTAGGCTCCAAGGCGAGAACCGGATTCGAGCGCCATCTTCCTTCTTATGGAGGAGCTTAGTGCGTCATTCCCGGACCACGTCCATCACCCATAGATCTCCGAAGTCTTCTGTCCACTTGAAGTACAAGTGCTTTCTTCCACGCCTTCGACCGGCATCATCCAAAGGTCGAGGTTGCCGGTACGGTCCGAGACCAAGAGCAACCTGAAGGATAGGAGAAATCATTCTATTCCGGCAAGTGGAAGCGGGCGCAGGGGCGGGGTTCGAGTGCGTCGCTGAGCCTTTCGTTGACTCCCGGGGGCGCCTGTTGGGCTAGCGGGACGGCACAGAAGTTAGCTTTTGCTGCACTACTATTAGCTTATAGAGCTGTATCATAATTAGCTTATTATGTCGAGCGTAGACTAGCCTCAGAGATCTCGAGCGCGGGCGACAGACCGAGATCGACTACCTCGACTACAGTGGTTCTGCAGCGCCCCTCCGAACTCCGAGTGACTCTTTTCAACATACTATAAAAAAAGACCGGTCTTTTTCA
>DATEAO010000037.1:0-8271 GCA_035288345.1 Candidatus Methylomirabilota bacterium
CGGACGGGCTCAGCACGCTTTCGGGAACGACTACACTCCCAGATGTGAGGCGTGGATCGAGCCCGCCGCAGACGCCCGCCGAAAGAACCAGAGGATCGCGGAGGCCATCGAGCAGAGACGCCCAACGCTGGTTGAGGAGAGTCGCGCGCAGCCCCATGGGCGCGAGACGAACCGTCCCGCGTCCGAACACGGGAAAGGTAAAATCTCGGAGAGGCGGCAGCTCAAGCTCGCGTGCGATGGTTCGAGTCTCGAGCTCGACCCCGGTGAGGACAAGAACGTCACTCACGCTGAATCTGCAGAGGCGGGAGCGGCCCTCTCACCTTTCTCTTTTTCCTTCCGCTCCACCCACGCCTGCCAGGAGCTGCCCGCTGCAGTGTCCTTGCCGGTAAACTTAATGTTCTGGATCTCCGAGTAGAAAAGCTTGAACGGCCCGTTCCCGGCCTGATCGAAATACTGGATGTAAGGCTCGGGCACGTCCCGGTTCCGATTGAAGATGTAGCCCACGATGTCAACCCCATCATTCTTGATGATGGTGGTGTTGCCCCGGTAGTCGAACGCGAGGTCGATCACCTCGGCGAGGCTCAAGTAGTCGTTGATCACCGGCATCCAGCCTTCAAGCGACATGTCGTTCCGGGTTCGGGGTTAGGGGTTAGGGGTTGGCAAGAGCGTCACAGCTTTCCGGTGAGGGTGGCGGCGACGGTGTCGCGGAATCCCCGCAAGCTGCCGAAGGTCTCATCCACCGCAGTCGCCTCAAAGCCGCAGTGGACCATGCAGTCCTGGCACTTCTCGTTTCCGCTCTTTCTCCCGTAGTTCTCCCAGCGCGTGTTGGTCATGAGATCCTGGAAGCTCTCGGCATATCCTTCCTGCAGGAGATAGCACGGGCGCTGCCAGCCAAAGATGTTGTATGTGGGGTTCCCCCATGGGGTGCACTCGTAGTCGCGCTTGCCCATCAGAAATTGCAAGAAGAGCGGCGATTGGTTGAAGCGCCAGCGCCTCTTCGGGTTTGAGAGAATCTGGGAGAAAAGATCATTCGTCTTGCTTCTCCGGAGGAAGTGCTCTTGGTCAGGCGCCTTGGCGTAGCTGTAGCCGGGCGAGAGCATCATGCCTTCCACGCCTAGATTCACCATCTCGTCGAAGAACTGCCGGACCCGCAACGGCGAGGCGCCATCAAAGAGCGTGGTGTTCGTGGTGACACGGAACCCGCGCTTCAAGGCCTCTTTGATCGCCTCCACGGCCTGGTCGTAGACCCCGTCGCGACAGACCGCCTCGTCGTGTTCCTCGCGCAGGCCATCCATGTGCACGCTGAACGAGAGATATTTGGACGGCTTGAAGACCCCCTGCTCCAGCTTCTCCTTGAGCAAGATGGCGTTGGTGCAGAGGTAGATGTACTTCTTGCGGGTCACCAGCTCCTCCACGAGGGGGCCGATCTCCGGGTACATCAACGGCTCACCGCCCGGGATGCTGACGATCGGCGCGCCGCACTCGTCAACCGCCTTGAGGCACTGCTCCACCGAGAGGTGCTTTCTCAATATCTGGGCAGGGTACTGGATCTTCCCGCACCCGGCGCACGCCAGATTGCACCGGAACAGCGGCTCCAGCATGAGCACCAGGGGGTAGCGTTTCTGTCCTGTAAGCTTCTGCTTCAGCACGTACGCGGTGACTGCCCACATCTGCGAGAGCGGTACGCTCATCCTGCTTCTTTCCTGTACGCGTTATGAGGATTCGCCCGGATTAAACACTGGCGAAGCTCCGATGGGACTGGCCAATCCCCCTCGCGAACCAGAGTAACAGAAATGTCCCGACGTGGAGCAGAATTCCACACAGGAGGAGCAGGGCCTCGCCGATCCACCATGTCATCACGAGGTTGAAGGCGAGGATCGCATAGTAGAGGGCGACCCCGAGCGTTGGACGATCTTGAACCTCCCCGCCCGCCACCGCCAGGTACCCTGCGATGATCACCGACCCCACGACCGCCCAGCCGAGGAAGTTCGAAAGCGGGACACCGAAATAGACCCCGCCCTCCGGGTAGTAAAAGATGCGACCGAGAAACCAGCGGTCGCCACGCACCGCCAGCGGGTCGATCACCACGTCAAGCAGCATCATCAACACACCGGCCAGCAATGTCACCCCGACACCCTGGCCCCGTCCCAATGTCCAACGCGCGAGAGAGAACGAGGTGTATGCAAGAAAGGTAAACGAGAGGGAATCGAAGAACGGCACATTCGCGACGTACAACTCCTGGCCGATCGTGTTTCCGGTGTAGTGGTAAAGCCCAAACGGAACTCCGATGTGGGTGGAGGCGTACTCAGCCAGAAACGCGATGGCCCACCCATAGAGCGTCAGGACTCCGGCGCGTCGCCAACCGAGGTCCCGGGTCGCCGCGTAGAGATAGAAGACCAGAAAACAGACCACGTAGGGACGGAACGAGACGGTCCCTACAACCAAGCGGATGGCCTCTGCCATGTGAGGCAAAACCTGCGGGCAGGGTATCCAAATCTGGCATATTTTGCAAGGAGAAATGTCCGAAGAGGTTGTCCTTTCCAGTTTGGCCATGTTAGGATAAGAAAACTTTTGCGCGCCTCAGCACATTCAGCCAAACTACTGTCATGATTGGAAAGATGGAAGGGGTCCACAACGCCATCGAGCGGGGGCAGTCGTTCCTGTCGAGGACTCAGGCCCCTGACGGCCACTGGGGCGGCGAGCTCGAGGCGGACGCCACCATCACCTCGGAATACCTGCTCCTCATGCGCCTCCTCGACCGCGAGGATCCAGAGCGCGACGCGAAGGCGGTGCGCTATCTGAGAAGTCGCCAACTCCCCGATGGCGGATGGCCCCTCTATCCTGGTGGCGCCGCCAATCTCTCCGTCACCATCAAAGCGTACTTCGCGATGAAGCTCTGCGCGGTCTCGCCGGATGACCCGGCGATGCAACGCGCGCGCGAGCACATCCGCGCGCGAGGCGGACCCCCCGAAGCCAACGTCTTCACCAAGATCAGTCTCGCGCTCTTCGGCGAGTACGATTGGTCGGCCGTTCCCACCATGCCTGCGGAGATCATGTTGTTGCCTCGCTGGTCGTACTTCAACATCTATGAAGTTTCCTACTGGTCGCGGACCGTCATTGTCCCGCTCCTGATCCTCCTGGATCGACAGCCGGTGAAGCGCCTGCCAGCCTGGTGTTCGCTCGACGAGCTCTGGCCTGGGGGGAGGGATCCCAAGAGAATGAAGCTCCGGCGGGATCCGATGCCCATCACATGGAAGAACGTTTTCCTGACGATTGACCAAGGGCTCAAGCTCTGGGAGCGGTGGGGGCCGCGACCGCTCCGCGAGCGCGCCATCGACTCCGCGCGACAGTGGATGGAAGAGCGCGTGGCAGTTCCGGGCGGGCTCGGGGGGATCTACCCTGCGATGGCGAACGCGGTGCTGGCAATGAGAGCGCTGGGGTATCCGGATGACCACCCCCTGATCCAAGGGCAGCTCAAAGAGATCGAGGCGCTCGCGATAGAAGACCATGAGACACTCCACTATCAACCGTGCGTCTCACCGGTCTGGGACACGGCGTTGGCGGCCAACGCCCTGCTCGCATCCGGGCTCCCCGGAAATGACCTCGCGCTCATCCGGGCGGCCGAATGGCTGCTCGACGAGCAGATTCTGGCTCCCGGTGATTGGCAGGTGAAGCGCCCTGGGATCGCGCCGGGCGGGTGGCCGTTTCAGTACGCCAACGATTTCTATCCGGATCTGGATGACACGGCCATGGCGATCATGGCCATCAACCAGATTGCGCTCCCGCACGAGGCGCGCAAAACGCAGGCGATCAGTCGCGGGCTGCACTGGTTTCTGGGAATGCAGGGACGCGACGGCGGCTGGGGCTCGTTTGATGCTGACAACAACCACCTCTTCCTGAACAACATTCCGTTCGCCGATCACGGAGCGCTGCTCGACCCATCCACTGAGGACCTCACAGGGCGCGGGCTCGAGCTCCTGGGCGCGCTCGGATACACGAAGGGCGTTGAGCCGGCGCGGCGGGCGATCGAATTCCTGAAGCGGTCGCAAACCCCTGCAGGGTGCTGGTTCGGGCGTTGGGGGGTCAACTACATTTACGGCACCTGGTCAGTGCTGCGCGGGCTGCGCGCGACCGGGGAAGATCTCCAGGCAGAGCACGTGCAGCGCGCGCTCCGCTGGCTCATGGCGAAGCAAAATCCCGATGGCGGGTGGGGCGAGACCTGCGACAGCTATCAGGACCCATCGCTCGCGGGAACAGGCTTCTCAACGCCAAGCCAGACGGCGTGGGCGCTGCTCGGCCTCTTTGCCGGTGGCGTGACTGACGGGAGCGCGGTCGAGCGGGGCATCCAGTTTCTCGTTGATCACCAAGACGCCAATGGCGCGTGGGAAGATCCCTACTGGAACGGCACCGGCTTCCCGCGGGTCTTCTATTTGAAATATCATCTCTACGCGAAATATTTCCCGCTGTGGGCCCTCGGAGTCTATCGGCAGGCACGCGGATGAATGCGCGCTCGATAGAGCAACCAATCGGGAGTCTCGGAGGCAACACGTTAAACTGGATCGCGTCGCTCGGCCGGTTTGGCCTCTTTCTCGGGCAGGCCGTGGCGTGGATCTTCATTCCGCCGTTCAAAGGCCGACAGCTCTTGCAGCGGGTCCACTTCATCGGGGTGCGCTCGCTCTCGATCATCGTCCTCACCGGCGCGTTCACGGGGATGGTGCTCGCGCTTCAGACGTTCCTCACGCTTGAGCGCTTTGGCTCCGAGGCGTTGCTCGGGCCCGCGGTGGCGCTCGCGCTGATCCGCGAGATGGGGCCGGTCCTCTCCGCGCTGATGGTGACCGGACGCACCGGTTCGGCGCTCACCGCTGAGATCGGGATCATGCGGATCACCGAGCAGATCGACGCCATTCAGGTCATGGGGCTGAATCCCATGCGTTACCTGATTGTCCCATCCATCGTGGCCGGCTTCATCACCTTCCCGTTCCTCACCGCTATCTTTGATGTGGTCGGCATCTTCGGCGGCTACCTCGTGGGCGTCGAGCTGCTCGGGCTCTCCTCGGGCACCTACTTCGGGGAGATGCAGACGTTCGTCTCAATGGACGACATCTGGAACGGCTTCTGGAAATCGCTCTCCTTCGGGGTGATTGTGACCTGGATCTGCACCTACAAAGGCTTCTACACCGGCCACGGGACCGAAGGGGTCGCCAGGGCTACGACCGAGGCGGTGGTGATCTGCGCGATCCTGATCCTGGTGTGGGACTACTTCTTGGGCTCTGTGCTGCCATGATCAGGGTTGAGAATCTCCACAAGGCCTTTGGGCGTCAGCACGTCCTCAAAGACTTCAACCTAGAGATCACGAAAGGGGAGCTGGTCGTTGTCATCGGGCAGAGCGGCATCGGAAAGAGCGTGTTCATCAAGCACCTGATGACGCTTCTCCGTCCCGACAACGGGAGGATCCTCGTTGACGGCGCCGATATCGGCGTCCTCAGGGGACGGGCGCTCGACCAGTACCGCGAGAAGCTCGGCGTGGTGTTTCAGGGCGGCGCGCTCTTTGACTCGCTCAGCGTCTTCGAGAACGTCGCGTTCCCGCTGCGGGAGCGCACGAAGCTCCCCCGCGCCGAGATTGCTGAGCGGGTCCAGGAGAAGCTCGATCAGGTCGGGCTCAGAGAGATGGGGCACAAGTACCCCGCCGAGATCTCAGGCGGGATGCGAAAGCGGGTATCCATTGCGCGCGCGCTGGTGGCCCAGCCCGAAATCGTCCTGCTGGACGAGCCCACCACGGGATTGGACCCTATCCTCTGCACGACGATTCACCATCTGATCCTCGATCTCCACCAGAAGTTCCAGTTCACGGGCGTGATGGTCAGTCACGAGATCCCTGACATCTTTCAGATCGCGAACCGCGTCGCGATGCTGCACGATGGCGGCATCGTGGAGATCGGCAGTCCGGAGGCGATCCAGTCATCGACCAACGAGGTGGTCCGGCAGTTCATCCGCGGTGAGATTGAGGGGCCTATCAAACCAACCTGAGGGGTATCATGAAGCGATCGTTCGTTGAAGTCGGAGTGGGAATATTCGTGATCCTTGGCGCGCTGGCGCTCGGCTATCTCTCGGTCAAGCTGGGGAAGGTCGAGCTATGGGGGCGGCAGGGGTATGTCCTCTACGCCGATTTCCCCACGGTCGGCGGGTTGAAGGCGGGGACATCAGTGGAGATCGCCGGGGTCGAGGTGGGACGGGTCGAGTCGATCATACTCTCACCCGACTTCCAGGCGCGGGTCACGTTCCGGATCAAATCCGGAATCAAGCTCCAGGAGGACGTGATCGCGTCGATCAAAACGAAAGGGCTCATCGGCGAGAAGTTCGTCCGATTGAATCCCGGTGGGTCTGACCGGCTCATTCCACCGAACGGAAAGATCCGGGAGGTGGAAGCGCCCGTCGATTTCGAGGAACTGCTCTCGAAATACATCTTCGGCAAAGTGTGAGGCATGCCGCTCCCAATGCGGCGCGTGTGCACAAGGGAGGTCGATTGATGACTCGAACATTGTGGCGTGCGGTTCCCATGTCGGTGGTGGCCATCCTGATTGCGAGCGCGGCATGGGCGGGGGCCCCAACCGATCAACTCAAGAGCGGCATCGACCGCGTGATCAAGATCCTGGAAGATCCAACGATGAAGTCTGAGACAAGAGCCAAGGAGCGGCGCGCTGCGGTCCGGAAGATCGCGAACGATCTCTTCGACTTCGGCGAGACCGCCAAGCGTTCGCTCGGCCGCCACTGGCAGGCGCGGTCGGAGAGGGAGCGGGAAGAGTTCGTCAACCTCTTCGCCGACCTCCTCGAGCGATCGTACATCGGAAAGATCGACCTCTACGGCGGAGAGAAAGTCGTGTACCTGGCAGAGACGATTGACGGTGATCTGGCAACGGTCCGCACCAAGATCGTCACCAAACAGGGCACGGAAGCGTCGATCGATTACCGGATGCTGCAGCGTGGTGACCGGTGGATGGTCTACGATGTGATACTCGAGAACGTGAGCCTCGTCTCGAACTATCGCACGCAGTTCAACAAGATCATCCAGACCGCCTCGTACCAGGAGCTGGTAAAGAAGATGAAGACCAAGCAGGATGAGTTCACTCTGGAGGAGGACGCCGCCCTGAAAAAGGGCGTGAAAAACTAACGAAAGGAGCTAGGGGTCAGGAGCTAGGGGTCCGCAAGGCTGATTCAGCCAGTCCCTGGCCCCTAGCCCCCGACCCCTCACCAGTGATGCCCAAAGCAAGAGACCTCCGAGAGATCCTCAGCCGGCCGGCACTCAGCATCGCGGTCGGCGCCCACGACGCGATCAGCGCCAAGCTGATCGAGGCCGCCGGGTTTCCGCTGGTTTGGGCCTCCAGCTTCACCGTCTCGGCCGCGCAGCGCGCCATGGCCGACGCGAACCTCCTCACGATGACCGAGAACCTCGAGGTGGCCCGCCACATCAACGACGCGGTCTCGATCCCGGTGATCGCGGACTGCGACAACGGCTATGGGAACGCGATCAACGTGATCAGGACCGTGGAAGAGTACGAGAAGGTCGGGATCGCCGGGATCTCGATCGAGGACAACATCTTCCCGAAGCGGTGCAGCCTCTACCCGGGGATCCGGCGAGAGCTTGCCACCGTGGAGGAGCACGCGGGGAAGATCCGGGCCGCGAAGCGAACGCAGCGCGACCCGGACTTCGTCGTGATCGCGCGCACCGAGGCGCTCATCGCCGGCTGGGGGATGGACGAGGCGCTCACCCGCGCGCGCGCGTACGCCGATGCGGGAGCGGACGCGATTCTGATCCACTCCAAGGCCCCGACTGCCGAGGAAGTGCTGACCTTTGCCCGGCTCTGGGATCGCCCCACGCGCTTGGTCGTGGTCCCCACGCTCTACCCCGACGTTCGGATGGAAGAGCTCGAAGCCGCGGGCGTCAAGCTGGCGATCTTTGCCAACCAGGTGCTGCGCGCCGCGATCAAGGGGATGGAGGGCGTGCTGGACATCCTCCACCGAGAACGGCATCTTGCGGCCGTGACCTCGCAGATCGTTCCGCTCGAAGAAGTCTACCGCCACGTTGGCGTGGACGAGCTGAAGGCATCGGAAGCGGAGTTTCTCCCGACGAAAACTGAAACGGTCCGCGCGATCATCATCGCGGCGGGGTTTGAAAAGCAGCTCCTTCCCCTGATCGAGGACCGTCCGAAGTGCCTCCTGGACATCAAGGGGAAGAGCATCCTGGAGCGGCAGCTCGAAACGCTCGGCGCGGCC
>DATEAO010000038.1:0-10061 GCA_035288345.1 Candidatus Methylomirabilota bacterium
TTCGCAGAAACGTCAGGTTTGGGAGCCTGAGATACCGCGCGATGGTCTCGGCACGCTGAATGTGTTCCGGATCGAGGTCGACCGCGGTAACCTCGGCTCCAGGGGCAAGAGTGGCGAGCCGGCAACTGTAATAACCATCGGCGCAAAAGAGCTCCAAACAGACCGGTCGCGGCTCGAGCTCAGACAGGGCGCCAGTTATTAAACGTATCAGGTGCTTCTCCTTGACCCGTTGATTGAGAACATGGGACGAAGGACTGCGCCTGAAAATGTCCCGAATCGAACTGGGGCGAGAGGTGCCATCGAATTGCAAGATTCCTCGGAGACGTTCTCCAAGTGTCAGCGGTACTTGAAGGAAAGTCGTATCCAAGCCTAGCGCGCTGAAGTCGTGATACCAGGGACGCAGTTCGTAGAGGTCCCGAACGAACTGCGGCGCTCGAGGCGCCTCCGGAGCGTCACCCGGGGGAGTAACGTTCATGCTACAACATACTCCAGCCGACGCGAGAAACCGAGGCTGAGGTGAGTATATATTGAACCGGAGCTTCCGTTAGATGACCGCCATCGTCCTTCACGGGTTTCGTGCGGCAAGAAGAGCGGCGGAGAGGCTAAGAGACGCGCTCGGCTGGCAGGGGAGCTCCCCGCTCTTGCCGCCTCTCGCATTGCGAGATGTGGGACCGAGCGACTTCCAGGAGACCGGACGGGAATTTCTCGGGCACATGGTCTCATTGGGCTCACTCCAGCCATCAGAAGCAGTTCTGGAGATCGGCTGCGGTCCGGGGCGCATGGCGCTACCGCTGACCAGCTACCTGCGTACGGAGGGACGCTACGTCGGCGTTGATGTCGTTGCCAAGGCCGTCGCCTGGTGTCGCCGCAATATCTCCCGCCGACATCCCAACTTTACCTTCCACCACGGGGACGTCTTCAACCAGCGCTACAACCCCAGTGGCAGGATACAAGCTCACGACTACACTTTTCCTTTTAAGGATCACTCGTTCGATTTCGTCTTTCTGACCTCCGTGTTTACCCACATGTATCCCGAGGGCATTAAACGTTGTCTATACGAAATCGCCCGGATGTTGCGTCCCACCGGCCGTGTGTTCTGCACATTCTTCATGTTGAATCCGGAGCAACGTGCCCTCGCCGAAATGGGTCGGAACGATATCGATTTTCGATTCGACCGCGGCATTTATCGGATCCGAAATCACGAGACGCCCGAAAGCGCGGTCGCCTTGGAGGAAAAGGCGCTCGGTGCCATGTTCGTCGAAGCGGGCCTCCGAATCCAAGGTCCCATCAAGTTTGGTAGCTGGAGTGGTCGAGGGGATGGCCTTTCCTATCAAGACATCGTCTTGTTGGTGCCGACCGCGAGTCTTCCCGAGGAACGGCGATGAAGCTAGCCGTTGTGATCGTCAATTGGAACGCGACGGAGGACACGGAGAGCTGTATTCTTTCCGTGCGGGCGTGGAGCTCGAACCAGCTCGCCGAGCTGCCCACCCTATGGGTTGTCGATAACGCCTCTGAGCAGCCGGGTATCGAAAGATTGATCCAGCAATACCCGGACATCCATTTTCTGCGCAACCCCGTCAACGAAGGCTATGCGGCGGCAAACAACCGGGCCATCACCGCTGCGCTCGATAGCGGAAACGACGCCTTGTTGTTGCTGAACAACGACGCGCGTCTAGACGCGTCGAGCGTTGCCTCCATGGTGGCGATCCTTGCTTCGGAGCGCCGGATCGGCGTGGTCGGCCCGACTATCTGGAATGGGGAAGAACTGCTCACCTCGGGTGGAAGGGATATCGCCCGCCACAAGATAACCCACTTGCGCCCGTCGCAGCCGCCGACTCGACTGCTCGACGTGGACTACGTCCCCGGCACGGCGGCTCTCGTGTCCAGGCAAGTCTTCGAGGCGGTGGGGCTTCTTGACGAGGACTACTTTTTCGGCGGAGAGATGGCCGATCTGTGCTGCCGAGCGCGTCAACATGGATTCCGATGCGTGACGGATCCGGGAGCCAGAGCCTCTCATGATCTCGCTCGATCCGCCGAGGTCCGAGACAAGCTCCATGTCTACTATGTATTCCGCAATCGGTTTCTCTATGTACGAAAGCACCACCCGCGTCACAAGGCTTGGTATTACACGGTTTGGACGGTGCGCGGCGCCCAAGCGGCTATGACGGCCATCGTCAGGGGCAATGTACGCCAAGCTCGCACGATTAGCCTCGGTGTGCTCGACGGCCTGAGCGGGCGTTTCGGGGGACAGAATGAGCGCATCCTCGGCTAGCGTGCACGCCCCGAATGTCTCGGTCGTTATCCCAAACCACAACGGCGCCGTTTGGCTACCGGGCTGCTTGGAAGGCTTGACCAGCCAGGCGTATCGAGACTTCGAGGCCATCCTGGTCGACAACGGGTCGACGGATGACTCGGTGGCCTTGGTTCGAGAACGCTATCCCGACGTGCAGCTTATCGCCCTCGAGCACAACACGGGCTTCGCGACGGCGGTGAACAGGGGCATTGGGATCGCCCGCGGCCAATACGTGGCCCTACTGAACAACGATGCGGTCGCCAAGCCGGACTGGTTGGCGGCACTGGTCGAGTTGGCGGACGCCAGCCCGACCGAGGTGGGTGCCATCGCTTCCAAGATGTTGCGCATGGACGATCCGGATCGAGTCGATGACGCCGGGGATGCTCTCTCCTGGACCGGGGCCGCACAAAAGTTGGGACACCAGCAACCAGCCAGCAACTTCGTGGAAAGACGCGAGGTCTTCTCGGTCTGTGCCGGCGCCGCCCTTTACCGCCAGTCTTTCTTGAAGGCGTTGGGCGGTTTCGACGAGCGCTTCTTTGCTTACCTCGAGGATGTGGATCTGGGATTGCGGGGTCGGCTGCTCGGTTACCGTTATCTCTTCGAGCCGACCGCACAGGTGCTCCACAAAGGACAAGGGAGCGCGCTTAGCCGTGGTCACTACGTTCGACTGATCACCCGAAACCGGTTGATGCTCTTTCTCAAGAGCGTGCCTCTCGCGCTCTTGGTCAAACATCTCCCGCACCTGCTACACGGCCAGCTCTACTTCTTCATCGCCTACCGCAAGCCTTGGCAAAGCCTCCTCGGTTACACCTCGCTCGTCTCGTGCTTACCCCATATCTTGCGCGAGCGCAGAAGAATGAAAGGGCTGAGACGAATTCCAGCCTCCGAGCTCGACCCTCTGCTGACCAGCGAGATGAGCGAGCCGCCGCTGCTCCCTTTGCGGCTTCCTCGATGGGGACGGTCGCGGTCGTGAGAGCTCTCTACCATCTGACCATACCGCCGCCGCCGATCCCGGGTACGGAGGCGGTGCTGCAGGAAGTGGAGCTGCTACGCTCCCGATTCGGCGGGGAAACGATCTTTCTGCTTCCCTTTTCCCGTCCTCGGCCCTTTTTTCCTCGACCCTTTTACGGACTTCACCGCCTGGGCGCCATCCAGCGGCTGGAACGCCGGGTGGACCTTCATCATATCTACAACTCCGAGCTTTACTTTTTCCCCGTCCTGCGTTTCCTTCTGAAGCCGCTCGTTTACACGGTGGTCTCCGGCTTCGACGGAAACCATCGCATCGCCTCGATCGATCGGCTGCAGCGAATTCACCGAATCGTGGTTCAGAGCCGTCGCGATCTCGAGGTTTTGAAGCAACAGGGCCTAACCAATGTAATGATGATACGCCCCGGCATAGACGTCCCTCGCTTCAGCCACACACCCTTGGCCGCCGGCCCGGATTTTGTGCTGATGGCGGGCTCCGCACCCTGGACGCGGGAGCAGTTCCGCACCAAGGGTGTGGATGCGTTGCTGAAAGTCGCTCAACAAGAACCGAGCCTTCGGCTCATCTTTTTGTGGCGGGGTCTGTTGCTGCGTGAGCTCGAGAAGAGGGTCGACGCCCTGCGGCTGACCGATCGGGTGGAGATTCTGAGCGAGTGGGTAGACGTCAACGAGGTGTTGGCCCGGGCTCATGCGGCCGTCGTCCTGGCCGACTGGCCAAGGCTCATCAAGGCCTATCCTCACTCCCTGTTGGAGGCTCTCGCTTGCGGCAGACCCGTTGTGGTGAGTCGACAAGTCCCCATGGCGGAGTACGTGCAGGAAACCGGGTGTGGCGAGGTAGTACAAAGCTTGGATGAGTCGGAGCTACGCCGGGCGATCGAACGGCTGAGGGAGAACTATGATACCTGCCGAGCCAACGCGCTTCGCGTCGGTAGGCGGGACTTCCGCCAGGAGGAGCTGCTCGAGGCCTACGCGACCGTCTATGCCTCTATCGCTGACGTGCCCGAATAGCCGCCCAGGCACGTCCAGGCAGGAGACGCCAGGGCGCTTTGGGGAAAAGAGTGATCGGGAGTCTCCTCATATAGGCCCTGTCAGGCGCGAGACGAGGGTTACGGCAAAACGCAACCAACGGCTCGGCCACAACCTCCCAGCGATAGTCCGCGGCGGCGACAGCGAAACGAGGCTGGTGTTCTTCCTTCAAGTTCGGTGTGTCCAGCAGCTCCAGGAGAGCCGCTGCCGTTGCCTCTTCATCTCCTGGCGCCACCAGCCTGCCCAATCCCCGGCGGCGTATCTCTTCACTCAGCACGTCTCCGCCTGTGGTGACAATAGGGAGCCCTGCCCATAGGTAGTCCATGACACGCGTGCGAAAAGCAAAGCGGGCTTCCAGCACGTCTCGGTGCAGGCTGATGCCGACATCTGCCTCCAGCAGGTAATTCTCGCGATCTGCGTACGGCACCCACTCATTGAAAATGACGTTCCTGTCGAGCAGCCTCAAACGGCGGCTCAGCTCAACCACTTGATCCACAGCTCCTGCGGCAACCAGCGGATTGGGCCGTTGGGTGCCCAGGAAAAACAACTTGATATCTGGGTGGTCTTCGGCGAGGCGCGCCATGGCGCGAATAGCCGTTTCCGCGTCGAGCCACTCCCAGACGCCGCCACCCCAGAGCACGACCTTATCGTCGGACCCAACCCCCGGATGAACCCCCTTCAGCACTTTGCGTGAATGTCGAGGCTTTGCGTCGGGCACGCCAAAAGGCACAACGCTGATCAGCCGGGCCAGCGTGGGATCGTTGTCGTGGGTGTAGGGGTTCAGCCGTCCCAGGGCCGACAACATTCCCAGCCAATAGTCTTTCTGCCTCTCGCTGGCACACAGGACGAGATCGGCGGCGCGCAAGGCCAGGAGGTGGGAATGTCGATAGGTCTGGTGAGAGAACACACGCTTATCGAAGGCGGCGCCCTGGTCCCGTTGGAGCCCAGCTAACATGAATGGGTCGTAAGCGTCGACGACCAGCGGCTTGCCAGACTCGCAGAGGAATGGGTAGACGCTCAAGACCGCACCCAAGGTGACAATGACGTCGGCCTCGGCTACGACTTGCCGCAGGTCTCTTTCCTGTCGACACAGACGAAGGTGGACCGGAAAATCGGGATTCAGAGACGATTGTTGCCCCTGGAGAAGCGGTGGCACGGCGAGCGTGACCCGAAAATGCCGGCTGAGAACCCGAGCGAGCTCCCAGCTCCGGATGCCTGGCCCCGCCATCATCTCACCAACGACATCGCTGGTGATCAGCAAGACGCTATTCGTGCTCACCGAGGAGCTATGATAACAGCTTTCCGCGCGCATGCTCCTCGGGAGCATGCGTCTCCTGAGGCGTGGAAACCGCCGTCATGAGGCGGCACGGGTCGCACGAAAGGACTAGGGCACGAAGACGAGCGTGGCGGTACTTTGTCCGAGGACGTCTCCTGGATCTACGACACCGTCCGCAAAAGCACCCGCTACCGCCGCGATCAGAAACAAACGGTAGGCCCCTGCCTTTTCGGTCCCGGTCCATGTGCGCTGGATGAATCCGGGAAGCTCCGCTGTGAAGGATTGAGAAAGACTCACCCCAGCCTGAATGGGAGCCCAAGTCGCCACATTGGACGCACTCCCGACGCCGGTTCGCAGCGCTCGGTCGCGGAAAAGTAGAACATTGACCTCGCCTGGGAGAACTGCCCCAAGGTAGAAATCCGCGCTCGACAGCTGACCTGAGTTATTCACTCTTACGTCGACGACGACTGTGTCCCCAGCTGAGAATTCGACTTCATTGACGGCAACTGAAACCAACAAGGCCGAACTCCGTTCCCAGGCTCCCCGCTCGGTGCCCAGCCCCGCTGGACGGAGATTACCCAGGATGTCGGTGGTCGGGCTCTGGGCGGGGTCGGCAGTATCGATCATTGGACTGTCGACCGCCCCGGAGCCGTAAAGTGCGACCAAGCGCTCGAATGCCTGCCGGATCGTGGTGGAACCGTCGCCAAAGACATTGATCGCGCGGAGCCAGCGGGGCAACCTGACCCCTGCCGGGTTTCGCAGACGAGGGTTGGCCACGATCCGACCAACATCATCCGTATAGTTGATCAGCTCAGTGGCGTCCGAGGGGATCGTGTCTCCTCCATTCCAAAATAGATTGCCCTCGAGGAAGAAGCCGAGCGTGTCCGGGAGAGGGGTGTCGGAAAAGTCGTCGGGACGGGACGCGTTTTCCGCCCCCATGGTGCCTGTCGGGTCGGACCAAACATTCCCGTAGAATCCGATGTTGTCGTTCGGCGGGTTCGAGCCCTCGACGTTCAAACGCAGGGCATAGGCCAAGGAGGGAAGATCGCCCACGACCGTATTGTGTCGGAAGGTTACGTCAATCGCTCCTTTGACTCCAAAGGCGGCTCGCATCACGTTGGGAGCGTTTCCGAGCATGAGGTTGTTTTCCACCAGTACCTCTCGAGCCTCGTAATAAGGCATACCATCCTCGCCCACCAGCACGAAGTTGGAGCCGGTCGAACCTTCCCAGTTGAGAAATATGTTGCGGCGAACGATGATTCGCTCGCTCCCCAGATTCGAGTCGTCGCTCGCATTGCTGTCTTTGATGACGATGAAGCTCCCGGTATTGTTCTGGTTGGAGCGGCCACTCCCTGCGAAGTCGTTGAAGAAGATGTTGTCTTGAATCGCGACGTCGGTAACGCTATTGACGTCGATGTGCTCATCGTGACCGGTCTGGTTGTAGAAAACGTTGCCTTCCACGGTGATGTTTCCCGCTCCATTGTTAATCTTGAGAATGTCATTGTTGTAGCTGTCGTGGAGCACGTTGTTCCGCAAGGTTATGCGGCTTACAAAATCGTCACCTCCCGGATCTCCGATCAGATCCTGAATCTGGACGAGCAGCGCACCGGCGCCCGGACCACTGTGGGCAACGTCAAAACCCTCTAATGTGATCCCTTGGCCAGAGAAACACGTGATCACGGTGGCGTTGTGCCGCAGTCGGGCGTGGTAGGCGATCTCAGAACGTACGGTCACACCCTGGGGAAAGCTCCGACGGAGGCTAACTCGGCCATGGTAGGTGCCTGGGCGAACCAAGATCGTGCTGCCGTCGGATGCACTATCCAGGGCGTGAGTGATGGTTGCCCAGGGGCTGGAAAAGGAACCATCACCGGTGCTGTCATCCCCGTCCGTTGCTACATAGAAAACGGAGGCGGACGCTGCCGTTACCGGGGCCAAGGAGAGCGCCACCGTTAGGACCAGCGCCTTCAGCTGGCCACTAGGCCGAAACATCGGTGCCCGCATCGATTCGTCCTCGGTCTAGTTGGGAAAGATGCCCACGATACTAGCTCAGTACAGTTCGCAAACGATGTGAGCTTCGTCGTGGGACTCTCACCACAGCGGCTTCCCCTTCGATGAAACCGACCGTCTAAACGTGATCCACAGCACCGATGATCGTCGTCGATTGGGCTACCATCGTATTCTAGGCCAACCGCAAACCCCCAACCATACGGCCAAGGTCATCTCCACCCCGACCGCTCGAGCCAGAGGATTCAAAGATGCATGGTGGCAACCGCGGGGAGAAGCTGATGCAACCAACTAGGCTTCGCTTCACCATCCTAACAACCGCCTTGGCTGGAATCGTCCTGGGCCCCGTATCCTCGGCGGTGTTCGCCCAAGTGTGTCCCACGTCAGCGGAACGGGAAGTAGCCGCCCTTTTTAATCAAGAAAGGGCTTTCGCCGGCCTTCCTCCCCTGACCATCGATGTCCGCCTAGTGCAATCGGCGCGCGAACATAGCCAGGACATGGCCATCAACGATTTCTTCAGCCACGTCGGCTCCAACGGCTCCACCTTTGACCAGCGGATACTGGCTGCCGGCTATCCATCGCCCCGAAGCGAGAACATCGCGGCCGGTTACTCCACGCCGGCTTCGCTGGTGGCGGCCTGGATGGCGAGCTCCGGCCATCAGGCGAATATTCTCGATGGCACGGCGCGACACGTGGGCATCGGCTATGCTTTCCAAGCAGGATCCACTTACGGCCGCTACTGGACCGCGAATCTAGGCAGGTCCTCCGGCACCGCCCAGCTGGCACCAGGAGTCTGTGTGGCGCTTTGGACCAACGCGATTGGTTTTTCGACTGGCGATCCGCTCTCCGTCTCTTTGCAGGCCGTCAACTTCGGCAACCCAGGTTCGGCGGACTTCTACTTTGGAGTGGTCCTCCCCGATGGGAACACGGTGCTCCTGTTCACCAATATGGCGTTTCAGAGGAGCAGGGTCACTGCGTCTGACGTAACCAACTGGACTCCTCTGGTGGCAGGGGTTAGTCTCGCCACACCCTTTACTGCAAATAGGCCGGATTTCATGTCCTACGAATGGGTAGGGCATGAGCCTTCGGGTAGCTATACTTTGTTTCTGACCGCTGCCGTGCCAGGTAGTTTTTCGGACGGGACGGTGGACGAAGGCGACATCATCCACTCCAGCACCGAAACCATTACCTTTGTGCCGTAAGCCACGGTAGCTCACCAGCCCAACGAATCTCGGCAAAGGTTTCCCCTCAGCAGGGGCTCGCCCGGCAGTGCGCGCGTGCGTGAATGGGCCAGAACCCCTCCTGACCTCCCCAAAACCATTCAGAGATCGATTCTGACAAGTGATCCGATGGTCGAATCGGGGTGGTTTTGGGCTAGAATAGGCACCATCAAGGTCTGCGGATGGCACGGAAGAGTGCGGGAAAAAAGACCGGTGCGGCGCCACCGACTGTCAAGTTGAAGGTCCTACGCGAGGGTTCTAGCAAGCGCGAAAGGCAGCACCGCCGTTCGGTCGTCACTCCTTTCCCTAGCCGTAAGTCCGCACTGATCGTGCTGGGTATGCATCGAAGCGGCACGTCACCTATGACCCGCGTTCTGAACCTTCTGGGCGGTGACCTCCCCAGCAACCTCATGCCTCCAGCTCCCGGAGACAACGAACTAGGCTTCTGGGAACCCGATGACATCGTCAGAATCCATGACGAGCTACTTTCTAGTGCTGGGTCATCTTGGGACGACGTGTCGCCGTTTCCAGAATCCTGGTATGGCTCGAACGTGGTCGACGGGTTCCGCGAAAGAATCCTCCACATCCTCGAGCGAGACTTCTCCCGGTCCGCGATCTTCGTGCTCAAGGACCCACGAATCTGCAGGCTCCTTCCGTTTTGGCTCACCCTTCTTGAGCAGTTCGGCGCCGACCCCCGCTTCATCATTGTGATCCGGAATCCGCTCGAGGTGGCGGCGTCGCTCAAAGCCAGGAACCATTTCTTACCTTCAAAATCTATTCTCCTATGGCTGTGGCATCTCCTAGAGGCCGAGCGGGAAACCCGAGGGCGGAAGCGAAGCTTCACATTCTACGAGGATCTCCTAGAGGACTGGAGCGATGTCGCTGCCCGTGTCTCCAAGGAGCTTGACATTCCATGGCCGCGGCTGTCCCACGAGACGTCGGTAAGGATCGAAGAGTTTCTTTCATCCAGTCATCGCCACCATTCGTACCGGCCCCAGGACCTTGCCATCAGGGCAGATATCGCCGATTGGGCCAAACAGGTCTACCATGCCGTGCTCACCAGCTGGAAGGCGCCACGCCGACTCGCAAAGACTCTGGACGAGATAAGCCGTGAGCTCAACATCGCCGATGCGGCTTTCGGTCCGCTGATCGCGCAAGCCCGTCTCGACCTAACCACGCGGAATCAGACGATCGAGATTTTGAGTTGTGAACTGGGAGCACGCGAGAAAGAACAGGCCGAGAAGAACGAGGAGATAGT
>DATEAO010000039.1:0-3558 GCA_035288345.1 Candidatus Methylomirabilota bacterium
CCATCGTGGACCTCGCTGCCAAGAGTCGGATACCGGCGATGTGGGGCCATCGGCAGTTTGTGGAGGCCGGCGGCCTCATGTCCTATGCGGTGAACTTTTACGACCAAGTACGACGCAGCGCCACCTACGTAGACAAGATCCTCAAAGGTGCCAAGCCAGCGGATTTACCTGTGGAGCAGCCCACGCGCTTCGAGCTGGTGATCAATCTGAAGACCGCGAAGGCCCTCGGCCTCACGATCCCGCAATCTGTGCTCATCTGGGCCGACCAGGTGCTCCAGTGAGTACCCGTTTGTTATTGGGGCCTGCCGGGCAGGATCGAGACAGTCCTCTTGAAACGATACTGATTGAAATGGACATCGAAGGCAAAGGCATGATCAAATCCATGGTGGCCAATCAAAGCAAAACTCGTGCAATCCACAACGCTGAAGTTCTTGTCGTCGTATCGGATGAAAATCTCCTTCGCGGTCTGCTCAATTGCTTGCCCCACGCGCAGCACGCTGATTCCGGCGTGGTCGAAGTGTTTTATGAAATCCACAGCAGCACGATGGGACACTCTCGAGCGGATGACGGTGTAGGTTTCTGAGAGTATGAAGTTGGACGTTACGAGACGGGCTCTGGACTGGATCAGCTTCGTGTACACGGAACTGGCGGCCGCATGATACTCGGCATCCTCGTCGGCGAGTGCCAGGAACGCGCCGGTATCCAGGAAGACTTTCAACGTGACGAGCGAGAGTTACGGATAGAGATATCTGTCATGATGCGTGGAAAGATCGCGAACCCCGCTTTTGAACAGTCCAACGATCCGGTAAGCGGGATTGGCCGCTACCCTCCGGGGCCTGGACACGCCGCGGCGGGGAGGCTTGGCTCTCCGTTTGGGAAGTTGGTCCCCTTCTACGATGGTCAGTTCAACGCGCTGTCGGTTCTTCAATTTCACCTTCGTCATCGGTTTGAAGACCCCATTCTGATAAAGCGCCTTGATCGTTTTTGCCATGGTCCCTTGCTTGGAGTGAGCGTTCAGTTCTTGGGCAGTTTACCTATGGGGTTGACTGGTGTCAAACGAAGCTGCGAAGGTAAGGTGGCCGGCAAGAGCCGAGCATGCGGGGTGGAGCAGCCCACAAAGTCCGAGCTGGTGATCAACATCAAGAGCGCCAAGGCCCTCGGCCTTACGATCCCGCAGTGGGTCCTTGTCCGCGCGGACCAGGTGATCCCGTGACATTTTGGATTGCCGATTTTAGATTTTCGATTCCGGCGGTGGTAAATCGAAAATTGCGCAAGCTACTCGGGCCGATAACGGGAGATGAAACACGACCATCAGGTCAGCGAGCGTTTCAAGATCGGAGGCCCGGCGCATGATACGAAACATCCTGGGAATTGGGGCGGGGTACGTGGGCGGCCCTACGATGGCGGTCATTGCGAAGCACTGCCCGGAGATCAGCGTCGTCGTGGCGGACATCGACGCCGAACGCGTCGCTGCGTGGCAGTCCGGCGCGCCCCCGATCTACGAGCCGGGCCTCCAGGACGTCGTTCGCGTCGCGCTTGGCCGAAACCTGCGCTTCACGGCCCAGGTGGAGGAGGCGATCCGTGACGCGGAGATGATCTTCGTGAGCGTGAACACGCCGACAAAAACCTTTGGTCAAGGCGCGGGGAGGGCGGCGGACCTTCAGTACTGGGAGAAGACCGCGCGAAGCATCCTCGAGCACGCGCGAGGCCAGACGATCGTGGTCGAGAAGAGCACGCTGCCCGTGCGCACCGCCGAGGCGATGGAGCGGATCCTCAAGGCCGGGAGGGGGGATGCGCGCTTCCAGGTGCTCTCGAATCCGGAATTTCTCGCCGAGGGCACCGCGATTGCCGACCTGGAGAATCCCGACCGCGTCCTGATCGGAGGCGCGGAGACACCGGAGGGGCAGGCGGCCATCGAGGAGCTCGTCGGGATCTACGCTCACTGGGTGCCACGAGAAAGGATTCTCACCGCGAACGTCTGGTCCGCCGAGCTGTCCAAGCTGGCGGCCAACGCGTTTCTGGCGCAGCGGGTGAGCTCGATCAATGCCATCTCGGTCATCTGCGAGCAGACGGGCGCGAACGTGCTCGAGGTCGCCCGCGCGATCGGCACGGACCGGCGAATCGGCCGGGACTTCCTGCGGGCCGGCGTGGGGTTCGGCGGCTCCTGCTTCCAGAAGGACATCTTGAACCTCGTCTATCTCTGCGAGCACTACGGGCTCGACGAGGTGGCGCGCTACTGGGAGATGGTCGTGGCCATGAATCAGCACCAGAAGCATCGCTTCGTGGAGCGGATGATGAGGGCCATGTTCAACACGCTGGCGGACAAGCGCATCGCCGTGTTCGGGTTCGCCTTCAAGGCGGATACGGGTGATATCCGGGAGTCCCCGGCCATCCAGATTTGCCGGGAGCTGTTGGCCGAGCACGCGCGAGTGTGTATCACCGACCCAAAGGCAATCGACGCCGCGCGGCGCGAGCTGAGGGACGCCGGTCCACACGTGAGCTTTGAGCCGGACCCGTACAACGCGGCCCGGGGCGCCCACGCGATTGTGCTCCTGACTGACTGGCGGGAGTATCAGGGATTGGATTACGAGCGAATCTACGCTGAGATGGAGAAGCCTGCCTTCTTTTTCGACGGCCGGAACCACCTCGACCCGGAGAAGTTATTTCGAATCGGGTTTAACGTGTACGCGGTCGGACGCCCGGACCTCTCCGCGCTCTGAGGGCGAGACATGGATGGCGAGTACAGTTGCCAGAGCGCTCAGGCCCGCCGCCAAGAAGTGAAGGGTGAAGCGTAAAAAGTGAAGGGCCGTATTGAGATGGCCCAATCCAAAATCCAAAATCTATCGCGGCAGTGTCCGCACGTAGCTGACCAGTTCGCGGATCTCGTCGTCCTTCAGGTGGAACCCGAACGCGGGCATGCCGGGTTTGCCGATGGTGGCTCCGCCGTGTTTGATGAGATCGAAGACGTACTGATCGGACAGCGCATCCATTCTCTTCGCGTCAGCGAGATTGCCGGGACGAATCAGGAAGAGCCACGCGCGCCACGAGCCTGTTCCTGAGCTTCCGTGGCAGCTCGCGCAGTGCTGGGCATAGAGGCTCTGACCCCGTGTTCCAGGACCATTGGGCCGCTCGCCGGCTCCACACGCCACCCCAACCCCAACGGCCACTAGCACGAGCGCGAATCCTGTCCGGAATTTCCAACTCATACCCTGCTCACGATACCATACTGAGAAAGTGAAACGGGAAGGGCACGCGATGATTGAAACTCAGAACAATCTTGGGTGGAGAGACGTGGGCCTGATCTGCGGGTCGGTCTTTGGGGCCTATGCGCTCTTTTTCTGGTTGACGAGCCGCGTGGACCTTTTCCCCGATGAGATCCGCGCCGCGGTAGTCGCGCTGGACCTCGCGGCCATCGGGCTTATAGTTCTCCTGATCCCTCTCCGGGGATTTCCCCTGCTCGAAACCCTTCGGCTGGCAACGGTGACGAAGCATGATTCCACTCTGGTGCTGCTCCTGACAGTTGGGCTCGCCTTCGCTACCACTGGATATTCGCTGCTG
>DATEAO010000040.1:0-7671 GCA_035288345.1 Candidatus Methylomirabilota bacterium
GAGGAGCACCGGTGCCCTCGCGTCCTCCAGCATGAACCGCAGTCGCTCCTCGGGATAGCCGGGGTCCAGCGGGACATACGCGCCGCCCGCCTTGAGCACGCCCAGAAGCGCGACGATCATCTCCAGCGAGCGCTCGAGACAAAGCCCGACCAACACGTCGGGGCCGACCCCGAGCTTGCCGAGATAGCGGGCGAGCTGATTGGCCCGGGCCTCCAGCTCCCGGTAGGTAAGCTGGCGCCCCTCGAAGACGACAGCCACGGCGTCGGGTGTCCGGTCAACCTGGGCCTCAAAGAGCTCGTGGATACACGCACTGTTGGGATATTCAGCCACGGTATCGTTCCACTCCACGAGGAGCGCACGGCGTTCCGGTTCGATCAGCAATCGGAATTTCGAGAGGCGTTCTTCCGGATCGGTCACGATGCTTTTGAGCAACGTGTGAAAGTGCTCCAGCATCCGGCCAATCCTGGGCGCGTCAAAGAGGTCGGTGCTGTACTCAAATACGCATGATAGCCCCTCGCCCTCCTCGATCAGCTCGGCTGTCAGATCAAACCGCGCGGTACCGGTCTTTACGCCTGAGAGCGTGAGCTGGAGTCCGGGCAACTCGACGGCTCGCTTCGGGACATTCTGAAGAACGAACATGGTCTGTAGCAGCGGAGTGTGGCTGAGGGTCCGCTCCGGAGCAAGCTCCTCGACGAGCTTCTCAAACGGCAGATCCTGCTGCGTGTAGGCGCCCAGACAGACCTCACGGACCCTTCCCAGCAATTCCCGAAACGTCGGGTCGCCGGAGAGATCGGCGCGCAACACCAGCGTGTTGACGAAGAAGCCGATCAGGCCTTCGATTTCAGTCCGGTTCCGGTTGGCGATCGGTGAGCCGACCGCGATATCCGTCTGGCCGGTGTAGCGGGACAACAGCGTCTGGAACGCGGCGCACAGCGTCATGAACAACGTGACGCCTTCGCGCTCGCTCAACGCTCTCAGCGCCTTCGCCAACGATGGGGAGAGTGACAAGGACTCGCGCCCGCCCCGGAAGCTGAGCACCGCTGGCCGCGGCCGGTCCTCGGGGAGCTGGAGCGGCGCGAGCCCATTGAGCTGTCGCTTCCAGTACTCAAGCTGCCGTTCAAGCGGTTCCCCCGTGAGCCACTCGCGCTGCCACACCGCGAAATCCGCGTACTGGATCGGCAGCTCCGGGAGCAACGGCGGCCTCCCCCGCGAGAACGCGTCATAGAGCTCGGTGAGTTCCCGCGTGAAGACACCCATCGACCAGCCGTCGCAGGCGATGTGATGCATGCTGTACAGGAGGACGGAGTGCTCCTCTCCAAGTCTGAGGAGTTTCGCGCGCAGAGCAGGATCACGGGTGAGATCGAAAGGGCGTTGGGCCTCCTCCTCCGCAAGCCGCTGCTCTTGGACCCCACGCTCGGAGTCTGCGAGGTGGCAGAGGTCGATCACCGGGAGCGTGAATGCCTCCGCCGGGGAGACGACCTGGATGGGACGGCCCTCCACCGACATGAAGCGCGTGCGCAACGCCTCGTGGCGGTTCATGATCTCACCGAGGCTGCGCTGCAACGCCGTCACGTTCAGCGGTCCGAGGATCCTGAGGGCCATCGGTATGTTGTAGACGATGTTCCCTGGCATCAACTGATCGAAGAACCAGAGCCGCTGCTGCGCGAACGACAGCGGCGCTGGGTCCGTTGATCGGCGCTTCGGGATCGGCTCGAGGGGCGTGTCCAGGCCCTCTTCGCGGCGCAGCGCCTTGAACAGCGCCCACCGTTTTGTCGTCGGCGCGAAGCTCCCCTCAGCGGCCATTACGGCCTCGGCTCTGTTGACGTTTCGGCCAGCAAGCGCTCCACCTCGTCGTCCGAAAGCCGGCAGAGACGGAGCATCAACTCGGCGGTCCGTTCGATCCTCCCGCGCATCTGCGGATCGCGAAGCAGCCACCCGGCCAGGGCGCCCACCGTTGGTTGTTCAAAGAGGCAGCGCAAGGGCAGCTCGACCCCAAACGCTTCGCGAATCCTGGAAATCACTTGAGTCGCGAGCAGTGAGTGTCCGCCAAGGTCGAAGAAGTTGTCGTGCACTCCGATCTGCTCAATCCGGAGCAGTTCGCTCCACAGACCTGCGATCACCTTTTCGAGCGCGGTGATCGGCCCGACAAACGCTTCACTCAGTTCGGGCCGCGCGGGATCCGGCGCCGGGAGCGCCTGCCGGTCCACCTTGCCGGTGGGCAGCAGCGGAAGGGATTCGAGCGTTACGAAGGCCCAGGGCACCATATGGTGGGGCAGCTTCTTCTGGAGAAGGTTCCGCAATTCATCGCTGGCCGGCACCGGACCGTCCTCAGGGACGACGTAGGCCACCAGACGTCTGTCGCCGTCGTAATCCAGGGCGGCCACGGCACTTTCCTTGACGCGAGGATGTCCGAGGAGCGCAAGCTCGATCTCGGTAAGCTCAATCCGGTAGCCTCTGATCTTCACCTGCGAATCTCTTCGCCCGAGGTGTACAAGGCAGCCATCAGGAAGAAAGCGTCCCAGATCTCCGGTGCGATATATCCACTGCTCCCCTCCGCCAGGATCCGGCACAAATTTCTCGCGTGTCAGGTCAGGTCTGTTCCAATAGCCCAGCGCGAGATAGCGACTCTTGACGGCGATCTCTCCTATATGGCCGCTGGGGACCTCTTCACCGGCTTCATCGAGCAGCAAGACTTCGGTGTCCTCGACTGCGTACCCGACCGGGACGAGCGTCTCAGCGATCTGCGTCTGCTTGTCCACATAGAGATGGCAACAGCTGCCTGTCTCCGTTCCTCCAAAGTTATTCAGCAACAGGCACTGATCGGAGAAATGCGTCTTATAGCGTTCGATGTCCCGCACAGATACCGGTTCGCCATCCAGTTGAACCAGGCGAATCGTAGGGAATCGCTCGTCCCGATGAAGCGCTCCAGTGAACGCGCGAAACGCGGATGGCACGGAGTGGTAGATCGTGATCCCTTCCTGGCTAAGCCAATCAGCCAGTGACACCATCCCCTCCTCTCTGACATCGAATGGGAAGACCGCCGCGCCGTTCAGCAGCGCCCGGAGAATGGCGGTTATCCCGGCGGTGTGACCGTAGTTGGAAAGCAGGAGCAATCGGTCCATGCAGGTGACACGGGGCTGATTCGTGAATCTCAAGACATTATGAAGAATGCTCCGGTGATTGTGGACAACCCCTTTGGGATTCCCGGTTGATCCGGAGGTATAGATGATTCGGGCAAGCGCGTCCGGCGGGACCGGCAGGTTCAGGTTCTCGGTCGAATGGCTGTTGCCAATCGCGTCACTCTCGATCAATTGAAGGTGGCCGCGAGCCAATTCGCGGGCCACCTGGATGTTTTCTCGATCAGTGACAATCGCGTGGGCTCCAGAGTCCTCCAGAATCGAAACAATCCTCCCTCGCGGATGCCTGCAATCGATTGGAACCGCGATCTGCCCCGCCTTCCAGACCCCCATCATCCCGACGACCATTTGAGCGCTGTGTCCAAACAGGAGAGCGACGGGTCTCTCGCGGGGTCCATTCTCTTGGGCAAGAGCCCGCGCAACGAGATTTGCCGCCTTGTTCAATGCATCGTAGGTGAAGGCGCTCTGCCTCGTCTTGACTGCGATGTGATCGGGGTGCTTGTCTACCTGCTGCTCAAAACGCCGAGCGATCGATTGTTCGGTCTCCTCCCTCCTGAATTCAACAAATTGGTCTGCCGCCCCGAACAGGGCCGCATGATGCGGAGCATTCAAGCGCGGTCGTGGCATGATCAGATTTCGCCCATGAACATCCGCAGAATGGCTCGCAAAACTATTGCCAGTGAAGAATAAAGAACAGCTCGGGAAATTAACGAGGGGAGTGAGAGGTGGCTGAGAAAGCCACCATCAGGATTAACGAACAACTTTCTCTTTTCCTGAAACTCGGTACTCGGTTCTAGGTCGGCGAGGCGTGCTCGACACAGCCTTTAAAGAACGAACGTGCGCTGTAGGGTCCGATTTAGGGTGTGTTAATTAGCCCCCAATAGCCAGCCGACGAATTTGAGCACGAGCCCAAGGAGACTCGCCATTCCAAAGAGCGCGATGGTCAAACCATCCACCGCCATGAGCAGGTAGAACAGCCCCGCCACGACGCCGGTTATGACGCGACCCACGGTCGCAGAAGGAGGTCGCAAGTAACGGACCGCGATCAGGTCCGCAGCGGCGCTCGGCTCGCGGGGCGGTGAAAACACTTCCGGGGGGCGTGGAAATAGCTTGGCCTGCATGTCACCCTTCTTGACTGCAAAGACGACACCAGGGAGGGTGATTTTGTAAGTTGTTGTGTAAGCTGGCGGATGATCCCTTCAGTTGAAAGAGCAGTGACATCGAGATTTCCCAAAACAGGAAAGAACGTACATTCAGTTGCGCGAATGCCGAAGGCAGCGCTCGACAGTGTCTGGGGGGTTTGGCGCGCTGCTTAGGGATCTCCGCCGACCTGCTCGGAGGAGCGGACCAAGTGTGAGTTTTTGAGTGGTGGACGATACTGGATTTGAACCAGTGACCTCTGGCATGTGAGGCCAGCGCTCTAACCAGCTGAGCTAATCGTCCGTGCCTGAGAACTTACACACTTACGGGAAGCCTGTCAACTCCCTGGTCCCTCACCCAGTCGTCCAGCTCGTCCGATTTAGTAGCACCAATAGCATTCCTCCTTGACAGGCTCGTTGTCCCCTCGTATTGTTGCAAGACTAACATGCGCAATCAGCAGCTTAAACAGATACTAAAGAAATACGAGGCTTCCTTTTCGCCAGAACTGCAAGCCTTAGGGGTACAGACTTGGAGGGCACTAGAGGTGCCGCTGGCTGCGGTTCTGGAGCGCCGGTCGATTGTGCGCGCCCGGCATATTGTTTGGCCGGTTGCGGAGGTGGCCGATTGCGACTCTGTCAGAATTCTCGGGCCATCTGCTGGCGACGTAATGGTGAAAGTCGCCTTCACGGCGATGAGCCCGGGCACGGAACGGGCGCAACTGCTAGGCTTGACCAATCCTCGAATTAATTTCCCGTTTTCCCCGGGATACTCCGGAAGCGGTGAGGTCGTTTTTGTCGGGAGAAAGGTGAGCGGATTCAAGATAGGGGACCGGGTGGCTGGCCGCATCAAGCATGCCTCGTTAGGCGTTGTCGAAGCACAAGGGCTGTTTCGCATCCCCCCCGAAGTCTCGCTGGAGCCGGCGGCGTTGATTGAACTGGGAATCATTGTGCTGCAAGGTATCCGCAAGGCCTGTATTAAGCCGGGCGAATCAGTGCTTGTTCTTGGCCAGGGGTTAATCGGGCAACTGGCGAATCGGCTATGCCGCATCGCAGGTGGGGCCCCGATCGTGGCTGTCGCCACGTCAAGGTCAAGGGCAGCCCGGGCCCTCGGCAAAGGGGGGGCTGACGAGTTCTTTACTGTCGAGGAGCTGAACTGCCGGGGGGTTAACAATGGCTTCGATGTTGTGATTGAGGCCACGGGAGACGGAAAGGTTCTGCCGTTCGCCAATAGCCTAGCCCGTGCAGGTGGTCGTGTTGTCTTGCTGGGCAGCCCCCGCAGCCTGACCTCGCTCAATCTGGGTCAAGGCGGTTGCCAGCCTGGGCTTACCCTTATTGGCGCACACATAAGCGGCATGCCCCAAAGGGATCGGAGCCATGGACAGTGGACATATCGAGACGAAGGACAATTGTTTCTAGATCTGCTTGCACAAGGCAGATTGAGTTTGGATGATCTTGTCACGCACCGCTGTGTCCCTTCCCAGGCAGGTGAAATCTACGAATCCTTGAGGGTGGGTGACTCCGGGATGATCACCGCTATTTTTGATTGGAGCCGTTCTGCTCCCAATGGGATTCGGTTTAAGAAGGAGCGTGATACGCCCATGCAGCAGATTGCTTCATCTTCGCTACGCCTCTCTAAAAGATTGTTTGGATGGAAAGTGGATTTTAAAGAAAAGAAAATCTTGCCTACCACACCCCACAACAGGCTCCTGCGTATCGGTGTCGTTGGCGGTGGTGACATTGGCCTGAAGAATGCGAAGGGTATTCAGGCTACACGGGCCGCCTGCGTGACCGCCGCATTTGACTCGAATCCTATCGTCCTGAAAGACCTGGCCCGGCAACTTAACGCGCCGCCCGTCCCGGATTACGAGAGCCTGCTGGCCAGACCGGATGTAGACGCTGTTCTTCTGTCGGTGCCTCACATGTTACATGCGCCTCTCGCTATTCAAGCCGCCCAAGCTGGCAAGCACGTCTTGCTCGAAAAACCCATGGGGGTCAATTTGCAAGATGCCACTCGAATCGTGGAATCTTGTCACAAGGCCGGCGTCAGATTGACGGTCAACTTTAGCTTCAGGTATCTTCCCATCTTACAGGTTGTACGTGAACTTATCCGCGAGGATATATTGGGTAAAGTCTGCGGTATTGAGATCAATCATCTGATGTTCAAAGGGGCTAGTTATTGGGCTGGCGGTTACACTGGACGCTCTCCCTCCAGTTGGCGGGCCTCCAAAGAAAAGGCTGGTGGCGGTATTCTCATTATGGGACTGTGTCATGCCATTGATTATCTGCGATATGCTACCGGCCTTGAGGTAAAGCGCGTATTCAGCGAGTATGGGACGTTCGCCTCTCCAGTTGAGGTAGAGGATACCATTGCTGTCAACTGCCAGTACGACAACGGCGCGGTTGGTTCTACCACGGCCAGTACCTGTTGGCGTGGAACGCCGTCACAGCAAGTGCGTATCTGGGGCACTCACGGCGCCTTGACGATCAGAGAAAATAAAAGATTGAGTATTTGGTCGGCGCGCCGCTGGCGAGGACTCTCGCCGGGCAGAGAACACCACTTAAATAAACTACCTGAAGTTGATTACACGGCTGAATGGATTGAGAGATTCGCTGTGGCGCTTGCCCACGATGAGCCCCATGAGATCACAGGCCAAGACGGCTGGATCAACAATGCGGTGATAGAGGCGATCTATTGCTCTCGAGAGCAAGCGCACTCGGTAGAAGTAGCAACCTTCTCCTCGACAAAGGAAGTATGACTCTACCCGATCGCAACGTGGTCGATGGTGTGGGTCTTGAAATTGTCCACAGCTTGCCGTGGGACCTTCACGGTGTTGAGACCAATGGCGGCTTAGACAAACACAAGGCATTGAAGCTCAATCACTGGGGGTTTGTGATATGCAAAGCGGCCGATACGGATGAGCTATACGGGATAGTGGGGCAGATTCAATCCGATCACATCCACCAACCCTGCCTTGCGGTGCCTTTAGAAGGTCTCGACCCCACAAGTGCACTCCCTCAATTTGCGTTAGGTTGTGGATTGTCCATTATAGATAAGGCCGGACTAGAACTGGGGGATACGGTTGTCGTAGCAGGCGCAAATGCGCTGGCGCTCAGCGTGCTCCTTGCAGCCAGCGTGCAGGGCGCCAGGAGAGCTTGTTTGGTTTCCATTTCGAATGAGGAATCAGTCTACCTGCGGAACATCAGCCGGCTCGCGGACGTGATTGATGAATCTGCCTATGCTTCCCCCTCAGATTCCACGCTGGATGCGTTCGTTGCTTCATCAAGAGGAAGAACCGTGTTCGTTGATGCCGCCGGGGTGCCCAATCTGGTCCAGGCTATGACATCGAGATTAGAGGGATCTGGTACGCTGGTTCTATGCCGCCAGGATGTGCTCA
>DATEAO010000041.1:0-11710 GCA_035288345.1 Candidatus Methylomirabilota bacterium
GCTCCAGTGGGAGCGCTTCGCCGCGCTTGCGCACGAAGTGTTCCCAGCCGACCCGTTTTTCAAGAAAAAGTGGAGCGCAGCGGGGATCCGGTCCGCTGACGACTTGCGATCGTGGGACGATTTTTCCAAGCTTCCGCTCACCGTCAAGTCTGAGCTGGTCGCTGACCAGGCTGAGCACCCGCCCTTCGGAAGCAATCTCACCTACCCGCTCGAACGGTATGTTCGTGTCCACCAGACGTCGGGGACCACCGGCGCGCCGATCCGCTGGCTCGACACGCAGGCCTCCTGGGATTGGTGGGCGCGCTGCTGGGGCTTCGTTCTTCGTGGCGCGGGCGTCACTCCGGAGGATCGCGCGTTCTTCTCGTTTTCCTTCGCCCTCTTCATCGGGTTCTGGGCGGGATTTGAGGGCGCCCGTCAGCTCGGAGCGATGGTGATCCCTGCCGGGGGGGTGGATTCGCCGACTCGCCTTCATTTGATCGAGAACCTCTCCGCCACGGTGCTGGTGTGCACGCCGTCCTACGCGCTCCACCTGATCGACGTGGCCAAGGAGCGCGGGATTGATCTCGCGAAACTCCCGGTTCGCATTATGGTGCAATCCGGAGAGCCGGGGGCGGGAATTCCCGCCACGCGCCGTCGGTTGGAGACGGGCTGGGGCGCCCGCTGCTATGACCACGCCGGGATGTCCGAGGTCGGCGCTTACGGCTTTGAGTGCGTCACGCAGGCTGGCCTGCACGTCAACGAGTCCGAGTTCATCGCTGAGGTGATTGACCCCGTGACGGGCAAGCCGGCGCAAGAGGGCGAGCTGATCCTCACCAACCTGGGGCGACACGGCTCGCCGATTTTCAGGTACCGGAGTGGTGATCGCGTTCGTCTGGGTCAGGAGCGGTGCGCGTGTGGACGGAGCTTCGTCCGGCTCGAGGGCGGGATCCTGGCTCGCATGGACGACATGCTGATCGTGCGCGGGGTCAATGTCTTTCCGTCAGCTCTGGAGGGCATCATTCGCCAGTTCGAGGCCGTGGACGAATTCCAGATCGAGGTCTTCAAGCAGAAAGAAATGCACGAGGTCCGCCTGCTCCTGGAGGTTGACAGCGGTCGGCACGGCCCGTCCGTGGTGGGAGAAACCGTTCGGGCGGTGATCGAGCGCGTGAGGATAGAGATCGGGATTCGCGTGGAGGCGGAAGCAGTGCCTCCCGGCCGCCTCCCTCGCTTCGAACTGAAGGCCAAGCGCGTGGTCCGCCGGCAGGCCTGACCACTGGCGCCGTGGCGATAAGCGTCGCATCGGCTCGCTCTCGCTCGCCGGTCCATCGAGTTGCTCGCCTCGCCCTACGGCTGCGGCTCGCCCTGCCACGTTCTCGGTCGTCGGGACCCCTCAACGTATACCGCATACGCCTCGGGGCTCCTCCTCCCTCGGGCCTCGATCTGCTCGCTTCTCGCCACGGCGCAATCTAGCTCCGCTATCGGAAGGCCGTGGGCCCGTGGCGAAGCGAGGAAATCCCAAGCGTGAACGCGACAAAAGAGCCCGCTAAACTGGTGGCGGCCAGACCAAACGCCAGCGCGTAGGAGCCTGTCGCGTCGTAGATAAACCCCGCAACGGCAGGGCCGAGCGCCCCCCCGAGCCGCCAGTGGAAGCTCAGCATTCCCATCACGGCGCCGATGGAGCGGGTGCCGAAGATTTCGACCGCTCCTTTCACCACCATGGTATCGCTGCCCGCGCTTCCCAGTCCAAACCAGAAGATCAGCACATAGAGCACCGACAGTGATGGCCCCGTGAGCATCCAGGCGAGGGCCACGATCTGGCCGACCAGACAGAACCGAAAGGTCTGCTTCGTGCCGACTCGATCTGCCGCTGCCCCGAGCACGATCCTGCCGATGGTCACGCCTGCTCCCAGGATCACCAACGCAACGGAGGCGCTTTCAAGAGTCACGCCCCGGTCCTTCACGTAGGAAACCACATGGATCGCCATCATCATGTGCGTAAAACCGAGAAGGAGCCAAGCCGTCCCGATCAGCCAGAGCCGGCCATCCCTGAGTGCTTCCTTGAACGTTGCCCCTCCTTCGAACGACTGGTGCGCGGCGCGCTGAGACCCCTCTGCGCGTGGCGGGGATTTCGTGACCAGGCTCGCCGGGATCGCGATTGCCCAGACGAGCGCTCCGAGAACGAAGTAACTGGTCCGCCAACCAAAGTTGCTGATGAGGAAGGCTGCGATCGGAGCGCCTGTGATCAAGGTAAGGTTGAGCCCTGCGAGCAGAATTCCCAACGCGAGCCCGCGCTGTTCCTCGAACCATCGGGAAACCGTCGAGGTAGGCACAAGGTAGATCCCTGCCATGCCCACTCCAATCACCACTCCCAGCGCCAGATAGAAGGACCAGAGACTGTCCACCATCGAGACGAGGAAATAGGAGAGGCCCACGACGAAGGAGCTGAGCGCGAGAACAGGCCGGGGTCCGTAACGGTCGCTGGCAGCGCCAACGAACGACGCGATGACTCCGCCGACGATCAGATTGATCGACGCCGCCAGGGAGATGGCTCCACGGCTCCAGCCGAACTCCAGGGAAAGAATCGGCAGAAACACGCCGAAGGCTGCGTGGGCGTTCCACACGCCGAACATCACAAAGAAACAGGCAGCGAGGACGATCCATCCCTGACGCAGCATTCAACCCTCAGCTTTCAGCATTCAGATTATCAGCCATACAGTCTGCCGTCATCGCTAAGAACTGATTGCTGATGGCTGAAAGCTGGTGGAAGTCACGCGCGCGATGCTAGCATCGGGCACCTCAAAAGACAAGGAAAGAAGGCCTAATTGGGTTTGACTGTTGTTGACAGATGAGATGTCCGCTGCCGCAGGGCGGATCGATGCCCGGAGCCGCTCGCCGTGTGGGTCCAAGCGCGTCCGGCTGGCTGAGGACGGCCGGTCCGATGCGGGAGACGCGACGCCGAGGCGGCGCGGGCGGTGGACTGGATGCTCGCCTACGCGCTCGCCGTGAAGAAAATCATGCGCTTAGACACTAGCCGAGGATGACCCAAAGGACGCGCGCGCGGCGCCGACCGAGGTTGTCCCACGCGTGCGGTGCCGCGCCGTCCACGAGCGCGCTGTCTCCCTCGCTCATTTGGTAGACCTTGCCGGCATAGCGGAGGGCCACCTTTCCCTGCAGCACATGAAAGAGCTTCATCTGGCCGGGCTTGATGCGGACCTTGTCGGTGGACACGCCCCGCGTTCTGCCGTCGAGCGTGGCGACCACAGCCCGAATCTTGCCGTCGAACAGCCCCGCTCCGAGTACCCTCCAGCGCTCGGCGCAGTCCTCGAAGGAAAGGATCGGGTGCTCCCGCTTGCGGCTGATCTGAATGCTCTCTCCCCGGGCCGGCGACTCCAGGAGTTCGGGAACCGAGATCCCGAACGCGCCCGCGAGCTTTCCCAACGTAGGCAGGGTAGGAGTCAACCGGCCCGACTCGATCTGCGACACCATGCTCGAGGTCAGTCCGGCCTTGTCCGCGAGCTGCTTCTGGAGCAAGCCGCGTTCGAGTCGCAGCGCCTTGATGCGGGCACCCAGGGCATTCACTCGACGCAGTATAGGACTCCCACGGCGTGAGCAAGCCGTTTTGGGCATGTTTTTCCTATGTTGCTACTCATCATGCTAGTCTCCTGACAGACGTTACTTCGACATTGGGCCTCGGATCACAGCGCTCACTCGACGACGGTTCACCGTCTTTAGCGCTCCTTCCCGTGAATTCAGGCGTTGGCGAGGCAAGATGCTATGTCGCGGCGTTAACCTTGTCAAGCTGAAAGTTTACCGATCGGTCGGTTAATGTTATGATGAGCAGACGCTGCATATTTTTTCCTATTGACAAACGCCGTCCCGGACCTTCGTACGCCGATTCACTAAGACGAAAGTATCATTCGTACAACACAGTCGGGTACAGCTCGAGCGTCCACGAATCACAGAGGCAGCAAGCATCCAACGGAGGGGACGACCATGATCTCGATTCCACGGATGTACCCGCAACGGATAGGCCTCGCCGCTCTGGCGGCAGCGCTGCTGGCCATGCTCACCCTGGCGCCGACCACGGCCGCCGCCCTACCCACATGCGCCGATCTTGGAACCAATCCCGCCACCGCGGTTAGCAACGCCGCACTCGCCGCGTGCGACGCGCTCGACGGGGGTCACCGACGGCAATATCGAGGATCCGCGGAAATGCCACTACGACGCGCGCAGAATTTTCCCCACGCTTATGACGGGATCCTTGCAGGCGCACCGGCGTCGTGGGAGACCCGAATTGCCTCACCCCGGCGGAGGCGGAGGTGGTCAACAAGATCTGGGATGGGCCTGTGACGAGCGCCAGCCATGGCGGCTGGCATCATGGCTGGCATCACGGCAGTGGCAGGGCCTGGTACGGGCTCGAGCGTGGCGCGTTCCTGGGGTTTCTGGCAGGCGCGACCCCATTCTCGATCGCCGTGGATCACTACCGGTATTGGATCAAGCAGGACCCGACGTTCGACTGGAAGACCGTCACGGAAGACTCGTTCTTCCACGACTTCGTAGAGTCCATCAAAAAATTCAACAGGGTCATCGGCACCGATGACGGCCTGGAGCGCTTCCGCATGGCCGGTGGCAAGATGATCGTCTACCACGGCCTGTTCGACCAGCTGACCATGCCGCGCGGCACCTATAACTATTACAACTCCGTCAAAGGAAGCATCCACCACAAGCAGAAGTTCTATCGCTTCTTCCCGTACCCGAATGCCGGGCACTGTAGTGGCGCTGGCATCAACGGGGAGCAGCTCTTCACGGCGCTCGTGGAGTGGGTGGAGAACGGGGTCGAGCCCGACTCCGTCGTGGCGCAGGTGAGCCCGACCCGCACGCGCAAGATCTGCAAATACCCGGACGTTCAGGTCTATATCGGGGGCGACATCAACGACCACAACAACTTCACTTGTGAGGTGCGCCATCACGACGACCGGGAGCTGCTCGATCAAGACGAGCTCGACAAGCGATTCGAGCCGGCACGTGTGACTCCCCATCACCACTGGTGGGGCCATCCCTGGTGGGGGGACCACGATGACTAACCGCCTGGCTTCCTGTAGCGTAGGGGCAGCGACGCCCTGTTGCGGGGGTCGCACCATCGGTAGGGTAGGGCGGCGGGCCTAGCAGCTGCTGAAAAACCCTTATGAGCCGCAGGTTGCTCAAAAAGGTCCAGATGCAAGGCGGCGCCGTGCCTGCCGGCAGGCAGGAGGAAGCGAGGAGTGAGACGTACTTAGATGTACGTTGCAACGACGAGCGACCGCTTTGCCTCTTCGAGCGCGAGCTTCGCTCGCGCAAGTCGGGGGAGGTTCGGAAGGGGGGCGTGCCCCCCTCCGAGGAAAGCCTTCGCAGCAGATGGGCCTTTTTCAGCAGCCTGCTAGAACGGGCTTTACGTAAGGAGGGACTATGCGTCATCTTGCCTTCGTGACATGCGTGCTGTTCGCTTGGCTCGTGCCTGTCTCCGTCAGCGCGCAGCGAATCGTCGCCGAGACATTCATGATCCAGGCTGCCGATTCAGGCATCCAGTTGCATGTGCGCAACAAGCGCCTTGAAGGGCGCGACAACTTTCCTGCCGAGCGCGTCGTGCTCTTCGTGCACGGCGCGACGTACCCGTCTGAAACGGCCTTCGACATCGATCTGCCGGGCGGATCGTGGATGGAGAATGTCGCTCGCAAGGGCTACGACGCCTACCTCGTGGACGTACGCGGCTACGGCCGCTCGACCCGGCCGGCGTCGATGAATGCGCCGCCCGCAGAGAATCCGCCTTTCGCGACGACCGCCGAGGCTATCAAGGATGTGGGCTCGGCGGTTGACTTCATCCTGAAGCGCCGCGGGATTTCAAAGCTCAACCTCGTGGGCTGGTCATGGGGAACAGCAATCATGGCTGGCTATACGATGAATAACAACGAGCGGGTCAACAAGCTGGTGCTGTATGCCCCGCTCTGGTACCTCAAGGCGCCACCTCCGTTCAGCGGGTCCGGCGCGTATCGCACCGCTTCCCGGGATGCTGCGCGCCAGCGAGGCATTCGCGGAATTCCACCACAACGGGTCGAGGAGATCAGCCCGAGCGCCTGGTTCGACTCATGGTGGCAGGGAAACCTGGCCACCGATCCTGCAGGGGCGAAGCAGAATCCGCCGGTAATCCGGGCGCCTAATGGCGTGCTCAAGGATATCGTCGATTATTGGGGCGCAAGCAAGGCGACTTGGGAGCCGGAAAAGATCCGTGTACCGACGCTTCTGATCCTGGCGGAGTGGGATCAGGATACCCCGCTATACATGGCGCAAGAAGTGTTCGCCAGGCTCGTCAACACGCCATACAAGCGCCATTTAGTGCTGGGCGAGGGGACCCACACGGTCGCTGTCGAGAAAAACCGGATGCATCTGATCAACCAGGTGCAGAACTTCCTCGACGAGTAACTGCCGTGAACGCCGGAAGCCCGCAATGAGCCCACCCGGCGCCTACTTCGACATGCTCAAGGCCGAGGGAAAGGCGAAGAGCATTGCCCTCGTCGTTGAGGAGAGCCCGCACCCCAAAGAGGTCGCGGCGGGGGCGATCCCGAAAGCGAAGGAGGTTGGGCTTCGCGTGGTGGGACAGGAGTTACTGCCCGGTCTCCACACACGACTTCGCCCCAATTCTCAGCAAGGTGAAGGCCGCAGACCCAGACATTGTTTACGTCGCGGCATATCCGATTTTGGCGGTCTCTTTTCACAAACAGGCTCTTCAGCGGGGGGTGAACCCACGAGAGTTCCACTACATCCACCACGGCGCCGCGTTCCGTGAGAGTGTGGGGCAGAGGGCCGCCAGCGGCGTGACCGGGGAGAACTACTGGATGGCAGGCGTAAAGGGCGGTCCCAATGTGGCCGATGTTCGAGGAGCTTCTGAAAAAGAGCGGGATCAAGGTCGAGGACAGCCCATGGGCCGGCATCCGCTTCTTCGCCTTTGAGATCCTTCGGGCAGGCCTGCAGCGGGCGGGGAGCCTGGCGCCGAGCAAGCTGATGGCCGCCCTCAAGGGGCTCGCGATCATCTCGATCAGCGGCTCGCTCAGGATCGATCCGACGACCGGACAAGGGGGGTCGGAGTCCCTTCCCCAGTCAGATCCAGGACGGGAAGTACTTGACACTCTGGCCCGCGGTGTACGCTACGGGGAAGCGCATCTACCCCCGCCCGCAATGAGCAAGATCGAGGGTTACAGCGGCACGCCGACCAGGTTCTTGGGGTTTCAGATCTTTCGCGCGGCGCTCGCAGCAGATACCCTGGAGAACCTTGACAACTTTCGGGAAAGGGGGGACAATCGCGGCAATTAAAAAAAGTGTCGAGGGACTCACACAGAGAAGATACGCTTCGCAACAAATGAGGAACCCATAACGGGAGAGGTGAGACCATGAAACGGTGGCAAACGGTATTGAGTGTCCTGTTGCTGGTTGCGGTTGCAACACCTGGCTCCGCCCAACAGCCGATCAAGATCGCGTTTGTGGCCTCACTGAGCGGCCCGTTCGCGATTTGGGGCGTTCAGGTGCGGGATGGGATGAAGATGGCGCTCGCAGAGCTGAATGAGAAGGGCGGCGTGCTCGGCAGGCCGCTGGAACTTGTGGAGCGCGACGACAGGAACAATCCGCAGGAGGGAATCACCGCGTTCCGATACCTGGTCGAGCGCGAAGGCATCGTGGCCGCAGGGGGGATGATCTCAAGCGATGTCGGCCTGGCTGTCTCCCGAGAAGCCGAAGCGCTCCGCGTGCCGTACTTTTTGACCATGTCCGGCTCTCATGCGATTCTCAAGAAGAGCAGCCGATTCACCTTCCGCACCTGCCTGCCTGCCGCGCCGATGATTATGGAGCCTATTGCGGCCCTCGTCAAAGACCGGAAATACTCTCGGGTCGGCTTGATCGTCGCCGACTATGCGTGGGGGCACGCCATCAAGGCGTCCTTCGAGAAGTTCATCGTTCCCCTCCCGGGGGTGAGGACCCACATAGAGGTCGCGCCGGTGCCCGAGAAAGACTTCACGCCGTATCTGAGGAAGTTGCAGGCCCTTGATCCCGAGCTGATCGTGGCGGCTGGCCATCCCCCCGGGAACCCGACAATCGCGCGGCAGACGGTCGAGCTGGGGATGAAGGCGCTCGTGATCGGGTCCTGGTATCCGACGGAGTTCATGGTGACGAGAGTTGGCGAGTTGATGTTCGAACGTTTTGTCGACTACTCCTGCGTTGACTTTGAGAGTCCCGCGTACCAGAGGCTGGCCGAAAAGTACCACGCGACCTACAAGCGGTTGTTCGACAACAACGCGTTCTCGGGGTACGTGATCGTGAAGATGGTGGCGGCGGCGATCCAGAACACAAAGTCCGTTGACCCGAACGTCATCGCTGGAGCCATTCGGAGCGGCACATTTAACCAGGAGGGGTATGGGTGGCCCATCTCCTATACTGAGTGGGGAGAGATGAAGGGCCCCCAGCCAAGACTTTATACGTACGAGAAGGGAAGCCCGCCCGGAAAGATCAACCCGGGGGCCGACTGGCGCCCCAAGGTGATCTTTCGTTCCCCTCCGCTTCAGCCCTATGTCCCCACCGAGTGAGGTCATCCTCGAGGGGGAGCGGGTCACCAAGTACTTCGGAGGGTCGGCGGCGCTAAAGGAGGTCAGCTTCCAGGTCTCCCGCGGGGAGATCCTGGGGCTGATCGGTCCGAACGGCGCGGGGAAGACGACCCTCCTCAACATCATCAACGGCATCCTGCTGCCGAGCGCGGGGACGGTCCGCCTTCACGGGCGGACCGTCGTCGGTCTCAAGCCCCACGCTGTCGCGAGGCTGGGGATCGCCCGCGTCCTTCAATCCCCGCGGCCGTTTGCCAGCATGACCGTGCTGGAAAACGTCGCGGTCGGCGCCCTCTTCGGTGGCCAGGATAAAGGCGTGACGGCCTCCACGGCGCTGGAGCAGGCCGAATCCACCCTTCAGTTCATGGGCCTCTACGACAAGCGGCATCTGCCCGTGCGCAGCGTGACCCTGCAGGAGAAGAAGATGATCGAGCTGGCGCGGGCGCTCGCCACCAGGCCCGAAGTCACCCTGATCGACGAGGTGATGAGTGGCCTGAATCCCTCCGAGGTGGAGGAGTCGATGCGCCTGATCCGGCGGGTCCGGGACGATCTCCGGGTCACCATCATCTGGGTGGAGCATGTGATGAAGGCCATCATGGGGACCGCGGAGCGGGTCATGGTGCTCAACTACGGGCAGATGATCGCGATGGGGCGGCCCGAGGAGGTGGCCCGCGACCAGGCGGTGATCGACGCGTACCTGGGGAGGGGGTGAGAGGCGCTGATCAAGGTCGAGCGGATCGAAGTCGCCTACGACGAAACCTCGGTGCTGCGGGAGATCAGTCTCGAGGTGCAGAGCGGTGAGGCCGTGGGGGTCATCGGCCCCAACGGCTCCGGCAAGACCACCCTCTTCAAGGCGATCGCCGGGATGCTCCGGCCGAAATCAGGGAAGATCCTCTTCGACGGCCTACGCCTTGACGGCCTCCACACGCCCGATGTCGCCAGGCGCGGGGTTGTCTATGTTCCCGCGGAGCGGGAGCTGTTTCCTCAGATGACCGTGTTGGAAAACCTTGAGCTCGGCGCGTACGCGAACCCGCGCGATAGGGATGACCAGTTTAGGTTCGTCTTCAGCCTCTTTCCCCGGCTCGCTGAGCGGAAGCGCCAGCTCGCGGAGAGCATGAGCGGGGGTGAGCAGCAGATGCTCGCGATCGCCCGGGGGGTGATGGCGAAGCCGAAGGTTCTGCTGCTCGACGAACCCTCGACCGGCCTCGCGCCTCTGCTGGTCGCCGAGATGTACCGTCAGCTCTCACAGCTCAAAGCGCAGGGCCTGACCATCCTTCTGGCCGAGCAGCAGGTTCCTCATGCGCTTGCGTTCTGCGAGCGGACATACGTGCTTGAAAACGGCTGGATCAAGCTTTCCGGACGCTCGAGTGACCTCCTCGGGGATCCCGCGATCAAGCGCTCCTACCTTGGGGTGGGGTAGGGCGTGATCCCCATCATCATTGACGGGGTCGTCCAGGGGCTCCAGTTCTCGCTCCTCGCTGTCGGGATCACTCTCATCTACGGCCTCGGCGGGGTGCTCAACCTCGCTCACGGGCAGTTCGCGGTCATCGGGGGGGTCACTGCCGCGCTGCTGATCGGCGGGGGGATGAACGTGATCCTGGCTTGCGTCCTCGGCGTCCTGGCTTCGGGTCTCTTCGGCCTGATCGTTGATCGATCGCTGTTGCTTCCGGCCTACCGGTACAAAGGGGAGGAGCGGCTGCTGCTCGGCCTCATCCTGACACTCGGGCTCTCCTTCGTCGTGGATGGCTATCTTAACTACCGCGTTCCAGATGCCGCGTTGACAGTGCAACTTCCCTACCCGTCCGTCACTGTGGCCGGTATCACCATCAGGACCGCGAGCGTGGCGACCTCCGTCCTCGCGATCCTGGCCTTCCTCATGCTCGGGGCTTTCCTGAAGGGCACCCTACTGGGGAAGGCTGTTCGCTCCATCATCCAGAATGAGGTGGGGGCCGAGCTGTGCGGGATCAGCGCCACCCGCACCCGGACCCTGATCGTGTGCCTGAGCGCCATCCTTGCAGGGGTTGGAGGGGTGGCCCAAGGGGTTTTCTCCTCACTGGGGAGCGAGCTGGGGGTTGAACTGACGATCTTCGCCCTCATCGTGGCCGTGGTTGGGGGCGTGCGGAGCATCAGCGGAACCCTGGTCGCGGGGATCCTCTTGGGCATCGTGAACGCGGTCGCCAGCTTCTACATCGGAACCTATCTGACCCTCATCATCCTCCTGGCTGCGGCGATGCTCACCATCCTCGTCCGGCCAAGCGGCATGCTGGCGTACTGGACATGAGGCAGCCGCGGATCCCGACAGGCTATGTGACGCTGGGCGTCGTCGGAGCGGTGCTCGCGCTGGTGCCTCTCGCCACCGGCGATAGCGCCCACTACGCCAGGATCACCACCTTGATGCTGGTCTACATGACGTACGCGGTGGCCTTCAACATGATCCTCGGTCACACGCGGCAGCTCTTCCTTTGCCTCGGCGCGCTGGCGGGCTCAGCCGCGTACGTCTCGGTCGTCCTGACCAGGGAGCTAGAGCTCTCTCCCTGGACGACCATTCTTCTGGGGACCCTCGTCGCCGGAGCGCTGGGGGGGATGTTCAGCTACGTCTCGGTCCGTCGGGGCCTTGGAGTGATCTTCCTGGGGATCGTGACCCTCGCCTTCTCTCTCATTTTTCAGAACTTGATCTACGGGCTCAGGGCGTTGACCAACGGCGAGACTGGGCTGGTAACGAAGGGGATGGGGCTCAGCGTCCTGGAGGACCAGCGGTCGAGCTACTACGTTATCTTCGGGGTCCTGATGCTCTCGCTCTTCGTCTACCAGTTGATGATGCGATCGCGCATCGGGGTGGCGTTCCGGGCCCTGAGCGACGACGAGTACACTGCGGAACTGGCCGGCATCGACGTGACCAGCTACAAGGTGCTGGCCGCCTCCGTCGGCTCGCTCCTGATCGGGTTCGTGGGAGCACTCTACGGGTATCGCAACGGGTTCATCAGCCCCGCCATCTACTCCCTTGCCGGGATCGACATCGTGGTGCTCATCACGCTCCTGGTTGGCGGGATGCGCACGCTGCTGGGACCCGTGCTGGGGGGTGTCGCTTTCGCCGTGGTCGACGAGCTTGT
>DATEAO010000042.1:0-2432 GCA_035288345.1 Candidatus Methylomirabilota bacterium
GCAGCGGCCTGGGCAGATCGAAGAACAACACGTTTGGAGGGATGAAGAAGGGACTGTCCATGAGCACCGGAGCCAGACTCCACAGCGAAGGTCCGGGGTGTGGAGGAGCAAACTTGGTTCCGAGGATCGACAGCAGCGCGATCGCCACCACGGTTACCACTGCGGCGGCCAGCCCGGCCACCCCTCCGGCCAGAGCGGCCCGACGGGCGTCGGTCTTGAGCCGGCCGGCCCGATGCACCGCGTAGACTCCGGTCATGAACAGCGGGACGAAGGCCATCGGCCAGATGATGCTCAGGCTGCTCCACCAGATGAACATGACGATGGCCATACCCGACATCAACAGGCCGGTTATCAGCCCGGTCTTGAGCGCTTGCTTCAGCATGGTCCCCTCCTGATCGCCGCCCTAAGCCTCAACCGCTTCGTCTGCCCACAGGCCCGGCGGAATTCGTGAGAAGGCAGACGCCGACCGACCAAGTTGACTAGTAGACTCGTTCATGTGAAAGATCAACAGAAAAAATTTTCAGGGCGTTGTGGCGAGCCGCCCTTCGCTGTCTTATATCTCGTGAACGAGTACCACATCGTTTGGCAAGTATTGCGCGGTGAAGGTGGTGAAAGCTTTGCCAAGCTCGGTGTAGGCCGTCACTCTTCGAACTTCTCGTACTCCTTGCGGTATTTCTTGAAATATGGGAGCAGGTTGGAGAGGAGAAGAAGAACGATCCCCAGGGCAACCGCGGAGATCGGCCTGGTGACAAAGATCATGAAGCTCCCCTGAAAGATCAGGAGCGATTGGTGGAGCGCCTGCTCGAGCACCGGGCCGATGACAAACGCGAGGACGAGCGGGGCCGCCTCGTATCCAAACTTCCTCATCAGGTATCCTACGCCGCCGAAGAGAGCCATAACATAGAGGTCAAAGATCGAGTTGCCCACACTGTAGACTCCGATCAGGCAGAAGAGAAGGATCACTACTGGAGGTCCAGCCCACTGTCCTTGTGACTGATGTGCCAGTTTGGTGTCGCAAGTTGTCACATCTACTGCCGAGTTCTGGCGGAGCGAGTCACTTATTCTTTAAAATTCCAATGCCTTTGTCTCTGGTATCAATCTTGCCACCTCTCCGACAGAGGTGAACGATGAGGACTGAAGCCACGCCACTTCGCGTGTTGATTCTCGAGGACAACCCGGACCACGCCGAGCTGATCGTCCACCAGCTACGCCGGGCCGGGTTCATCCCAGAGTGGCGGCGCGTGGAGACCGAACAGGACTATCTCAAGAGCCTCGACGCGGCTCCGAGCCTGATCCTCGCGGACTATCATCTCCCGAGATTTAACGCGCTGCACGCGCTCGATCTCACCCGGGCGCGAGGCCTCGAGACCCCGTTCATCGTGGTGAGCGGGCTCATCACCGAAGAGGCCGCGGCCGAATGCCTCAAGCGGGGCGCGAACGACTACCTGCTCAAAGATCGACTAGCCCGTCTGGGACAGGCCATCACGAATGCGCTTGAGAAGCAACAGGTCCAAGCCAACCTCAGACGCGCTGAAGAGGTGCAGGCCGAGCTCGCGGCGATCGTGGAATCATCGGACGACGCGATCGTCAGCACAGAACTGGACGGCACCATCGTTAGCTGGAATCGGGGCGCCGAAAGGATGTACGGCTATTCCGTCGCCGAGATGATCGGACGGAACATCTCCGTCCTGACTCCCGCTGAGCGCGCCGACGAGATTCAGCGCAATATCGGGAAGCTCAAGACCGGCGCACGCATTGACCACTTTGAAACCGTGCGGGTCAGAAAAGACGGCCAGCGCGTCGACATCTCCATCACGATCTTTCCGCTCAAGGACGCCGCAGCGGTCATCACCGGGATGGGCGCCATCACTCGGGACATCACCGGGAAGAAGCGCGCTGAGAAGTTGCTTCAGGAGCAGCGCGAAGCGCTCATGCAGGCCGAGAAGCTCGCCGCGATGGGCTCGCTTCTGGCCGGCGTTGCTCACGAGCTGAACAACCCACTGGCGATCGTGAGCGCGCACCTCTACTTGCTTCAGCAGTCAGTCGGTGGGGGGCCTCTCGCGGAGCGGGTCAAGAAGATCATCGACGCCACAGAGCGCTGCGCGCAGCTCGTGAGAACCTGCACCGCCCTTGCGCGTCAGGATCCGCCCGAGCGCCGGCCCGTGAAGCTCGATCAGATCGCCCAAGAGGCTGTCAGACTCCTGACCTACCAGCTCCAGGTCGACAGCGTGGAAGTGACAACCGACCTGGCAGATGATCTCACGTTTCTCTGGGCGGACACGAACCAGCTCCACCAAGTGATCATCAACGTTCTTTCGAACGCGCATCAGGCAGTGCGCGAGTGTCCCCTGCCCCGCAGGATCAGGCTCACCATACGGTTCGATCCGTCGCGGAGCCGAGTCACGCTCGAAGTGGCCGACAACGGCCCGGGG
>DATEAO010000043.1:0-2528 GCA_035288345.1 Candidatus Methylomirabilota bacterium
TGGCTACCGTCTAGACTACCATGGTCACCTTTGGAGAGAACGAACCTACAGGCGCTCGTCGCGATACCGATGTTCCTGAAAAATGGCCAGAGGTCCCAAAAGGCCTCCAGCACCCCCGCTTCGCAAATCTTCATCTCACCCTTCGTGGAGGCCCCGTTCACCTCGTGCATCACTTCCTTGATCGCGGCCATCGTGCGCATGATTTCCGAACGGTCCACCCGCTCTTCAATCATCGATCTCAGCTCTTCGACGAGCGGGACCAGCCTGCGGCACAGCTGATCAGTGTACTCCGTTTGGACAGGAGATCCCTGGAAAGCGGCAAGTCCGGCGGCAACCGATTCCAGCGTCTCAAGCAGCCTCTCCGCGTCCCTTCGCAGTCCCATCGTGTCACCCTCGGAGGCGGCGTTTAGACACTTAACTCAATGATCTGTGCATCTAAATTGCCGTTCCCTATATGCAGGCGGGCCACAGATACCGGGAGGGCGAACCGTCGGGGGCCGGCGCTCCCCGGGTTCAGAAACAGGACCCCGTTCCGGTGCTCGATGCGGGGCTGGTGGGAGTGGCCACTGATCACGGCGTGGAACCCCGCGGCCCTCGGATCGAGGTCGAGGTCGCTCACGTCGTGGAGAACGTACAGATCCATCTCAGCCACCCGGACAGCCTCGGCGATCGGAAGCACCTTCGCCCAAGGGCCTCGATCGGCGTTCCCCCGCACCGCGACCACGCTCGCGACTTTGCGCAACCGATCCAGAATCTCCGGCGCCCCGACGTCCCCCGCATGGATGATCAGGTCGCTCCCAGCGAGTTCCATGATGGCCTCGGGTCGCAGCAACCCGTGCGTGTCAGAGATGACACCCACGACGCGAGTTGCTGCCTCTTGCCATCGATTTATCCCGGGCATGTGGCCGAACCCGAATCACCTGGCCAGTTTAAGATACAGGTGTATCCCTGAAACCCACAGCACGCTAAGCATGGCCAAATACTAGCTCATCCATCTTCGGCGCAACTGACTCTTGAGCAAAGCGCCACTCTTCCAGTCCCTGGCAAAGACGCGCCTGTCCTCAAGAATCCCAACCTCGAGGGGTTGCCCGCCAGTTGTGCATCGATAGCGGATGCGCAAGGTCCCAGGATCGAGGCCGATCACATCACCACTGAACGGCCGCGCCACCGCACAAACGGCCTCGCTGGAATCGAAGGCGAACTCACCAATGAACTGAGCACAATGAGGGGCCGCACGTTGAAGCCTGTGTGAGGCCAGCATGGACCAGCTCAGCTGGGTCTAGGAAGATGGGTCGTGTCTCATGGCACGAGAAACTTCGTTGTGGCTGTTTCGGAATGCACCCAAATCACCGCACTGAGATCCCTGGCTCCGTAAATCCGTACCTCCCACACCCGATCGCCCTTCCGCGAAAAACCTTTGATCTCAACATCCAACCTGTGAATGGAAACCACCTTGGCCGTTTGAATTGCCCGCTTGCCACCCATCCTCTTGAAGTATGCTTCACTCGCTAGCCTCTCGGCCTGATCCTCGGTTGACACCTTCGCTCCTTTGATCCTCAGCGACGCGTCGGCCGACTCCTTGACCTGTCGCAGATGATTAGTGCTCTCCGCAACCCCAGGCAGGGATACAGCCATGACTACGGCAAGAACGGAGAAACCCCGAAGCAGCGTGTTCCTCCAGCGAGCTCGTGGCTCCACCGCGCGCTCGCGGCGCCTCATCATGGCAGGCGCTTGCAAAGCCAGCGGATCTGGCCCCGGTGATTGATCTCGTCTTCGAAGACGTGAAACCATTTGAAGTAATTGTTTGCCGGTTGGCCGCCCCAAAATGGGGTCTCCTCATACAACCAATCGTCATCCCGCTTGGCAAACTCGCCCAGCGTTTTCTGCCGGACGTCCTTGAGCAGATGCAAGTAATAGGCCACGGGGCGGCCGCGAATCTCCCTTCTCGCCCTCTCACCGAGATCAAGAAGTGCGCCCCATTCTTGTCTCTCCCTGGGAGTAAGACCTCGCCCCTCGAACGTGTCAACCTGGTATGCTACCTCTACGGCAGCGATGTGGCCCAGCAGCGCCCCGATTGTATTGCTCTGGGGATCGTGCAGGTAATCGAGCTGGCTGGTCGTGAGGCCCTGCACTGCCATGAGCGTCGTGTGGCGCGCATACTCCATCATGACCACCAGCTCGCCGATCCTTGGCGTAAACCCCGGCAGCTCCTGGATCACAAACGGGCTTGCCATTCCCTTAGCCATCCCTCAAGCCTCCACAGTCAGGCGCACTTCCATGCATGATCAGAAACCCTCGAGACTGGCCCGACACGCCTGCCCCTCTTCCGAAGCGTGGGGGCAAGCCCAGACGCGGACCCGGGGCCTACGGAGCCTGGCGCCAGGCCGCGGGGACACGCACCGCCACCACCTCTCCCCGCGCGCACTCCTCTCCCCTGGCAAAGAGCGAGCAGGTCACGATCGTCTTCTTTCCCGTCGATTCCTTGACCGACGCTCGCAAACTCACAGGGCCGTCGATCGGTGTCGGTT
>DATEAO010000044.1:0-2367 GCA_035288345.1 Candidatus Methylomirabilota bacterium
CGTCGCGAGGCTGTTCGAATTGAGTCCCGCCCACGTGCACGAGGTGGTGACCTTCTACACGCTCTTCTTCCAGAAGCCCAAGGGGCGGCACGTCGTCTCCGTCTGCCACAACCTCTCCTGCCACCTCATGAACGCGAAGGGCATCATCGGGCACCTCGAAGACCGGCTGGGAGTCGCTCCCGGCGAAACCACGCCGGACGGCCGGATCACCTTTCTCACCGTCGAGTGCCTCTGCGCCTGCGAGCAGGCGCCGATGATGCAGGTGGACGACCGCTACGAGGGCAACCTGACGCCGGAGAAAGTCGACCGCATCCTGGACGGGCTCCGCTGAGGGCCGTGGCTCATGGATGACCGAACCTTTTCATCGTTTTTTGCTCGTCGAGAGGGGCCTTTCCATCTCTCTGTTGGAAACCGTTCAGTGGTACGGCGAGAGACCGGAAAGCGCATGTTTGGATCCTTTGTGGACTACGACAACAAGATGGTTCTTCACGATGAAGCCGATGGACGGGAGGATTCAGTCTTCAGGATTGCGTTTCCAGCGCGTGACTGGCGCGCGAGGCGTGTCGAGGCGCAGGCCTGTGGCTGTGGCGAACCCCGCTGCAAAGGACGGGTTTCGGTTCGATTGCACGAGTCGCATCCATCTCCTCACTGGACTCTTGATCTCGAGGGTCTGGCGTGAGCCAAGATCAGAGCGAGCCCCTCACGTATGAGGAAGCCGGTGAGATCCTCTGGGCGATGGTCCCACATGACATCCCGAACACCGAACGTGCACGCTATGGGATTATGGTGAGCGACGGAGCCGCTGAAGCATTTACTCGCGAGCTTCTTTCGCTCAACTTGTTCTGGATATCCCTCGCACTTCACGTCCCGATATCGCGAAAGACAATTGATAGGGGTGAGGCAGAGAGAGTTTTCGGCTGCGTGACCAAGAACGCACGAGGTTTCCTTGTCGAGCGGTTCGGTTATTCAAGGGATGAGTTGCAGGTGTATTCTGACGAAACGGAAAAGCGCGGCGCGGAGTACCATCTTGTCCTCGGGGAGAAGGGCAACCCTGTGACAACCCTAACTCATTTCGTGCTGAATCTGCTGACGACGAAGGTAATAGAGCTCGAAGATTCGGACAAGGTTCTGTCTGCGGCAGTAAAGCTCGTGCCTTGGAGCGGGTTGACGAAAGCCGCTGGAGACTTGCGGATCGCTGGAGAGGGACGATGAAGCCGTTGAGAGAATGGCGGGTTGACGGGATGGCGTGGGTGGAGTGGCTTGCGGGATGAGCGAGAAGATCTTCACCCGCAACTTCCACCTGGCGGACTCGCACACGCTCACGCGGTACCGCGAGACCGGCGGCTGCACCGCGCTGCCAAAGGCGTTCGGCATGGAGCCCGCGGCGATCACCGAGGAGGTCAAGAAGGCCAACCTGCGGGGACTCGGCGGCGCGGCCTTTCCGACGGGCGTCAAAGTGACTGACATCGGGCTACTGACCGCGGAGCAGGGCGAGGAACTCGGCCTGTGTCAGGCGGGCCTGCTTGAGCATCTGATGGAAGAGAGAGGTCGGAATGTCGCGTGCCATCTGGTGGCTCAGCCGGACGAGCAGGATTTCTCCAGTGGGGAGCGTCTTCTCCCAGGTTTCGTGCTTCTTGCTGCGGACGAGTCGAAAGCCGGCACGCTGAATGACCACCCGGAACTCCCGGTAGGTGGCCGTTGCCATCCGTCAGTCGAAGAGTGCGCGCGCTCCGGCTGGGGTCGGGTTGGCTCTGAGCGCCCGGATGTACGGCGCGTGAGGTACCCGGTTGGGGCTCTGACTGAACCGGTCGAACTCGGCCGTGTACTGCTCGGAGTAATCGAGCGCCATCTCGACGAGGTCGGCGAGGGCCGTGTCGGGCGTGTCACCCTCGGTGGCCAGGTCGAGCTCCGGGCAGAGCGCGACGAACGCCCCCTCGGCCGGCTCGATGATGGCCGTGAGCTTGATCTCCGCAGGCTTGAGCACTATTGCCATGTGTGGCCTCCTCAACGACCAGCTGCAAGCATATCATGCGGCCATTTCGCCGATAGTGTGTCTCATTCGATACGCTCAATCTCGGAGGGCAACTGTCAGATCCTCCTCACGAGTGCTCGTGAGTGACCATGACTGAAAAGATCTTCACCCGCAACTTCCACCTGGCGGACTCGCACACGCTCACGCTGTACCGCGAACGTGGCGGCTACACGGCGCTGGCGAAGGCGTTCGCCATGGAGCCCGCGGCCATCACCGAGGAGGTCAAGAGGGCCAACCTGCGGGGACTCGGCGGCGCGGCCTTTGCGACGGGCGTGAAGTGGGGCTTCATCCCGAAGGGTTCGACGGCGCCCAAGTACCTGGTGATCAACGCCGAC
>DATEAO010000045.1:0-5022 GCA_035288345.1 Candidatus Methylomirabilota bacterium
CCCGCAGCACGCTCGGCTCGGGCCGTGAGGGGAAGCTCCACCAGGAAGATCGACATTCGTTTGCTCCTTCAGCAGAAGTTTAAGACGAGGGGCCCCACTCAGGGCCCCTCGACGGGGCTAATCCTTGATGCCGTCCGCGCAGGAAAGGCCCTTCTCACTGAAGAGTGCCAGGCCCGAATACCACTTCACGCGCCACACGCGTTCGTCCTTCGTCTCCGACTCCCCGACGTCCACGACCTGGATTCCAGCAGCCTGCGCTGCCGTAAGTCCAGCGATGCCGTGCTGACGACTACCATCATCCAGCGTACCAGCGAAGATCGTCGTGGTGTTGAGCGAAGACCCCTTCGACTGAGTGATCGGAATGTAGTCGTTGCGGAAGATGGGCACCTGACGATACGCAGGAACCTGCGCACCCGAAGGAAGCGTGACCACTTCATTGACGCTCGCGCCACCCAACCCGCGAAGCAGAGCGAAGTAAGAGCGCAGCGTCCGAGCGTGCATCGTGATGTAATCGACCTGCCCGTCCTTGTCAACCACGAGATCCAGAAGATTGTCCAGGATCCCAAAGGACAGGTTCGAGCCGTTCCCGCCGGTGTCGACCGTCTGACCCGCCACGCACAGAACGTCGAGCCCTTCGAACTCGTTCGAAGCACCCGTGCCGTTGATCAGCATGTCCTGGAACTTCCGGCCGCAGCTCTTGGCTTTGGAAGCCACCTGAACCGCAGTCTGGTCGTTACCATCGCTCGAGCGCGTCGCCTGGATCAGGCCGTTAACGAGCGCATCGCCAGCAATCGTAGTGAGGGAAGCCGTCTTCGGCGTGAAGGTCGCGGCAGCCGTCGCAGAGATCGTATCGCCGATAGTGAACACCCCGACGTCGCCGAGAGCATTCTCCCGATTGTACGCCAGAGCATTGCCGTCGATACCGTCGAAGGGAAGAACTTCGAACATCCGGTTAACGGTGATGATGTTTTCAATGATACCCGCGACCAGCTCATTCTGAGCTAGCTTCGCAGATTCGATGAGGGTTACTGAAGCCATGAGCCCATCCCCTTAGGGAGTAAGGTGAATACTGCGGTCCCGCCGCGGATCACCCTTGGATGGGCCGTGCCCTCAGGATCGCCCCGAGGGCAGAGATACCGAAATCAAGTGTTACTATAGCTTAAATCTACCAACAAAGCAAGCTATTTCGCAAACCCTCCCTGAGAGGCGAATTGGCCCTTCTTGAGCCCCATGGAAATCTTCTCCGTCGAGGAGAGCTCCTTCCCGCCTGGGAGAATACGGCTTCCGCCCACGGGGCCAGAGGGAGGGGTTCCCCCGCCCGAAGGGGCCTCGGAAACGAAGAGCTTGCCATACTTCTCGGCAGCCTTCATTTCGCCAACGAGCTCCTTGATCGTCATGGGCTCCCCGGTCACGCCGCTGTAGCGAATGCTCTGCGAGCCGTCCACGACGTAGACCTTGAAGGCCCCGTCCTCCTCCTTCACGACGATCTTCCCAGTGACGAAGGGGAGGAGCAGGTCGACATCTCCCTTCGCCTCAGCGATAGCGCTCTTGGCTGTTGACTCAACCATCACCGTGTAGAGCTGCTTTTGCAGGGCCTCAGCCCGACGGGTGACCTTCTCGGTTTCCCCGACGTGGGCCTTAGCGAGATCGGCCTTGATCTTCTCGATGTCGAGCTTCGCCTTTGAGCCCTTCGTCGCCATCTCTTCAAACTCAGCGATCCTAGCCTTGACAGCTTCGGCGATCGTCGCGGGATCCGAACCCCACTCCTGAAGTGGCGAGAGGTCCATCGACCCTTTGTTCTTAGCCTCGGCGCGCGCCGCCTTCAATGCACGGTTCAGGCCCACGATAGCCTCCACAGCACCCTTCACAGTGGGATCAGTGGAACGGAGACTAAACCCCTCTTCCGACTCACCGTAAAGCGGCCGGAATTGCTCAGGTACAACGTTCAGATCTTTCACCTTCGTGTGTTGCCCAAAGTCAAAGTCCATGATGGAATCACTCCATGTCACAGGGCTTCACGCCCCTGGTTAAGCGCAGGAGAATCCTGCGCAAAAGGAGAGGGCACCAGGATGGGTCTGCGTGTGGGCCTCCGCGAATTCTCGCGATGTCGAGGCTTCTATAACCCACGATTGCAAAGACCTCATCCCGAGCCCTCAAATGTTGGCGGCATCAAACGCACCCGGATGTCGCCCTCGTAGATCAGTGATGGTCAGCTCATTACCGCGCCTGTCGACGAACTTGTCGAGTGATAAGTCACCTCGACGAAACAATGCACCCTTTGTTTTGCCAAGCACCTCGTCTTGGAAACTCGCGCTCTGTTTCCCGAGCCATTCGTTGTACGTCGTCTCGGCCGGAAGGGTGCCGACGTTCTCTTTCTGCCAAGCCTTTCGAACGTCAACTATGCTCTTCCCAGAGCGCCGCGCTTCCGCACGGAAGTCCGCTATACGCTCGTCAGGCCGACGCTTGTCGGTGATGAAGGGGCGAGAGCCCAGGAGTCCCTCTCCGTCCAGGACAGCAACAAGCACTGAGCGGCAATTCGGATGTGCAGGGGGCGTAGCGTCGGGCGGATCGAGTCTGCGCGCCCCGTTCGGGAGCGGCTTATCTCCTACAGGCTTCAGTGCCCCGTCCCGCGCCTGGCAGATCGCGGAATTATGCACCACAACTCCTGCACAAACAAAGCTGTGATCCTCTTCGACCTCTATGTCGTAAACGGGGGCTCTTCCCGAGTATCGCACGGACGCGATCTCAGTCCAGCCATCCCGCGGTCGTATCTCTCTCTCCACATAGCCTGCCACTCTGGATCGGAAAACAAAGCCCGATTCCTTTCGCTCATTTTCGCTTTGAACTCCGGGGTTTGGTGCTTGGCAACCATCATGGCCCGATATTCGGGATCTGCCCACTTCACTTTCATCGCGGCTGAAACTTTCGCTCGCTCCTCTAACAGGTAGACCCAGATCACAAAGGCTCCTTGCTTCAGCCCAACCTATGGGGGTTAAGAACAGGTGATCTGGAGTACACTGAATGAAGCCGCCATCGACCGTTTCGACTAAGACGGTTACCTTCTCTCCGTAACAAGCCCTCCCCGTCACGCAACGGGGCTGACCCGAAACGCCCCCAACAACCATGTCCCCTACTTCAATGTCCTTAATATTCCTCCAATCACCATTGGATGATAACACCTTACTCTCAGCTACTAAGCAAGTACGACCGTCCAGCGTGGACGTCCATCGAAGCGCCTGAATGATGTCTTCGTTTGCATCCCAGAACACTTCCCGGGCGGTATTGGAAACGTGGTTCACGGAGGTCCTCACAACTGCCTCTGCGTTGCGGCGCGTCATCGATAACGCACCATCAGCGAACCGACGCGCGCGCGTACCTGCGACACGACGCACCATCTGGTCCACGCTTTCACCGTTCGCGATCCCCGTTTGCAACGCACGGGATAGGTTCCGCTTATCTGCCACCTCCAATGTCTTGAACCAACCGCGTAGGGGCGCTCCCTCGAAGGGACGATTGAAGATGGCAGACTGAAGCGTATTCAGGTTGACAGTTGCTAGTTCCACCTTGAACGGAACAACAGTTTGAACCACCCCAGCCTCGAATTCAACCTCCTGCTTCGCAAAGTCCGCGAGCCTACCGCGCAGGCGCGCGCGAAGCGCGGACATGGTAACTGCCCGCGCCGCTCCGAGATCCTTCAACAGGTTCTGGAGCCGTTCCATCGTGAACCTAGGACCAATGCGAGAACGAAGCTTCTTGACAAGTTGTTGGTCCGCCTTCTCGAGCAGCTCGAGAATAGCTGCCACTTCCCCGATGGTGAAGCGCCGAACATCCGTCGCGTGCCGCAGGGACTCGTCGAAGAACGCTTCGTTGAACGTTGTCATTCGTTATTTCACCTTGGAGGAAGCGATCCGCGCATCATCATGACGCGCCTTGGCGATCTGCGTTCCCACAAGAGACGACAACAGCAAGTCCGAAAGATCAACCCCCGGGAGAAGGCTCTGAACGGCCGGCGCCCCGAGCGCAGCGACCGCAAGTCCGAGGGATGTAAGAATAGTGGGAATCTGAGGAGCGAACGACGGATGCCCATACTTCTTCAAGAAGTTTCCGATGGCGAAAGCCGGTTTCGACATCACGTAAGAAAGCAGCGCGATGAGCGCGGCCTTTCCCGCTTCGGAGTTGAGAAACTCGGTGAGAAGAGCAGAAAGTGCCATTGTGATTCTCCTTGGTTAATCGGACTCGTTCAAACGTTCCTGCATCCACCTCAACAACCCAGGATTCCGACTCACGAATTCCGTGAGTAAGTTCCCCAGCACCGAAGCAACGCGCTCCTCGTGCTCATCCGACCCCTCCAGCTTCGCCAAGTCCCAAGCAACGTGCACAACCTCGTGAAACAGGGTATTGACCTGATCCTGAGGAGACTGGTCTTTTGACACAACCAACATGCGGTGATTCTGACTGTAATGTCCCGTGGTTCCGTCGGGAAGCTCTGACGAGACAGAGAACTCGATGTCGTGATAGCCGAGCTTGATAATCTTCGGCGGCTTACTCATTCGGATCCTTATCCCCGGGATCACGGTCGGTGAGGAACTCAACCCTATCCGTACGATTCACCGTACGATTCAGCAACTCCTCTAGTTGCTGCCGAACGCGATCGTAGTCCTGTGCTCGAACGTAAATCATGCAAACGCCCCCTCATCGATCTCAGTATCGGTTTCTCCGGTGGGAATCGCAGCTGATTCCTCCTCGAGCTCCATCTCATCTTGTTCCGCATCGAAGTCGTCTCCAAGAACCCCACGGCGATGGAACTCTCGCAATAGAGTCTCGCGAGAGATATCGCGATTACGACGGGCCTCGCCCAAAGCGGCCAAGTCTCCACCGTCAGCCTCCTCGGGACCAAAGTCCGTCGACAACTCAACCTGCCCGAGGCTCTCCAGTTTCACCCAATCGGCCGTGATTGCCAAAGCATTGTTCACAGCGTCTACAAAACGCACCGTCATGTCCTGCAAGGGGCTCGTCGCTTCC
>DATEAO010000046.1:0-3432 GCA_035288345.1 Candidatus Methylomirabilota bacterium
CGCGAGCACGATCTTGTCTGAAAACCAGTAGCTCGCGAAGTTCATAACGAGGGCGAACATGAACGCGACGATCATGCCCTGCTCGCCTCCGATGGCCCCACCGATCACGACAAAGAGCGCCGTGAGAATGGCGAGCAAGAGCCCGGTCTTTATTGCGTTATTCATTGCGATTCCTCCTTGCCTCTCAATGCAAAACGCGGGTGTGCAAGAGCATCCTATCAGACGCGCCGTTGGGATTCAAGGAAGCGGGAGGGGCCGGCGACTGGCGCCAGCCCCTCCCGGCACTGTTACGGACGGGACGAAGCCAGCGCGAACGACCTGAGCGCCGAGCCGGTGCCGCCGCGGATCTTCAGCGGTGGAACCACGAGCAGGAACTCGTACGACTGCGCGGCTGCGATCTCCTCGAGGAAGAAGTTCTCAATGATGTTGATCCCGTTGTCGCTGATCAAGAGCATATGGACCGGGAAGACCTGAAAGGATGGCGTGTTGGGAGTGCCGGCTATCGGGGGCCGCTTCTCGAAGGTGAGCGTGTCGTTCCCCACGACGCGAGCGCCGTTGGCGATGAGGAAGCGCGCCCCATCAACGCCAGGGCCCGGCGAGGCGTCACCCTTGTACTGAGCCGGGTCTCCAGTAAAGTGCCGTCCCCACCCTGTCCGAATCAACACAGTGTCCCCTCGCTTGAGCGCGACTTTCTGCGCGGCCGCCGTGTCAGCCAGGTGCCTCGCCGTGATTTCAAACCCTGGGGGAAGCGGATTGCGGTTCCCCTGGATGAACTGAGCCACATCGAGAAGCACGCCGCGATTGACGAGAAGGTCCAGCGGGTAATGATCAATGCCGAGATGAGCCCCGACCCCGCTCCGGCCGATCCCGCGAGGATCGCTGGTGGCTCTCGCCGCGTCCACGCCGCCGAACAAGGCGCCGTTGTGCCCGATGTGGCCAAGGGCGTCGATGCTGGGCGCGCCGTGCTGGCCACTCCACGCTTGCACCTCAGAGGTGAACGAAAGCTGCCCGCCATCGCCGAACATCCCGCGCGTGCCCTTCGGGTTATCAGCTTTTGGCGCGTGCGCGGCGTTCAGCTCCATGGAATAGGGAGGATTGACCCCGGCGATGGGGGAGTTCTCGTCCCACGTGTGCGAGAGATCGAAGAGGCGCGCATTCTTCACGGTGTTGATCAGCGCTTCGGCCGGTGATCCGCCCTGCTGAGCCGAGACCTGGGAAGCGAGCAGACCGGTCAGCGCGGCCCCGGCCACAGCAGATCCCGCGGTGAGCAGGAGGTCGCGCCGGTTGATCGCGGGTAGCATCTCTCCAGAATCTTTGACATGTTTGCGCATGCTCCGCCCTCCTTGTCTTGCGAGTTAGACCATTGAGCCGATCAACGTTGTTGGCGTGACACGCTCCACTCTTATCACGGCAAGCGCTCCGATGAACTGGTCGGGCCCGTCGCACACCACGTTGATGTTCGTCCGGCTGTGTCCGGCGAGCTGCCCCCGGCGGTTCCTCTCCTCGATCAGCGCCTCGACCTCGCGTCCGATCCAGCGCTCCAGTTTTTTCCGGGAGATCTGCTCCTGAAGCGCCAGCAGCTCCTGATTCCTCGCTTCCTTGACGCGACGGGACACGCCGTCCGCGAGCCCCGCGGCTTCTGTCCCGGGCCGGGGGGAATACTTGAAGATGAACGCGCTGTCGTACTCGACGGCCTGCATGAGGGCTCGGGTGGCCTCGAAGTCTTCGTCTGTCTCGCCTGGAAAGCCCACGATGATGTCGGTTGACAGCGCGACCTCCGGGATCAGCGCCCTCAGCCGACGGATTTTCTCGAGATACGTCTCAGCCGTGTAGCCCCGGCGCATCGCCCTAAGGATTCGATTGGACCCGGATTGGACCGGAAGGTGCAAGAACTCGCAAGCCGACCGGCACTCGGCCATGGCGGAAAACAGCTCTTCATGGGCATCGAACGGATGACTCGTGGTGAACCTGACGCGCTCGATCGAGGTTTTGGCGTCGATCTGCCTCAACAAGACGGGGAAATCAATGAGCCTGGGCTCCGCATCCGGCCCGCGCTCCGAGCCCGCGTGGTCAACCGTCGCAACCTCTTCGAGAAGCCGCTTTCGCCGTCCCGGGCCGAGATACCCTGACCCGTCTGGAAATCGCTTGCCGTATGAGTTGACGTTCTGGCCGAGCAGCGTGACCTGTTTGTAGCCGGCGCGCGCGAGCTGCTGAACCTCTTCAAGGATCTCGGGCATTGGCCGGGACACCTCCTGCCCTCGGGTCATCGGCACGATGCAGTAGGCGCACTTCTTATCGCACCCCTCCATGATGGTGACGAACGCGGTGACTCGGCTTCCACGGAAGTCGCCGGCGGGCTTCTTCTCCAGTGGCCGCACCGCTCGGTCATTCGCCAGGACACGCGCCATGATCTCGTGCTGCTGGCGTTTCCGGGCCACTTGAGCCAGCACGTCCGGCAGGTCATAGATCTCAGCCGGTCCGGCCACGAGATCCACCTGGGGGAGCCGGCGAAACACTGCCTCGCGCTGGGCCTTGGCCATGCACCCGAGAATTCCCAGCACGAGATCCGGCTTCTCGCGCTTGAGCTTCTGCATGAGGCCCATCTTCCCGAACGCGCGCTCCTCAGCGTGCTCCCGAACGGAGCAGGTGTTGAGCAGGATAATGTCGGCCTCGCGCTCGTCGTGAACAACGGCATACCCCTGAGCGGTCAGCATGCCGAGGATCTCCTCGGAGTCGCGCTCGTTCATCTGACACCCATAGGTCTGAAGGTAGATCTGCTTACTCATCGCCGAACATTATAGCGCGCACGCGGTGCGCTAATTTAGCTGGAAAAACTCTCAAGTTTCTTGATGAAAAGATCGATGAGGATTCGCACCTGCGATTCGCTCAGAGATGCCTCGCGGTAAACGGCGCTGAGCTTCAGCTGGTCGTCCAGCGTCGCAGGGGATACCACCAGCGGCAGGGCGGGACCGGTCGGCGGAACAAGGAAGTAAGCGAGAATGTTTTCCTTCCCTCCCGGGAATTCCGCACTGCTCATTCTTACGTTGCTCAGGCCCGCCGAGAGGGGGTAGACCTTTCGATACCAGGATCGGTCTTCATTCACGGAGAGCCACCGGCGGAGCAGAAGGAGCGTCAAGAAATTCCATGCTGGCCCGGCAAAGCGCTGCTCTGCTTTCTCCAGGCGCGTCTGCCGGGCGATCTCGGCCAGGGCGCCTTCGCGATCCGACGAATCAGGGGCATCCATCAGCGTCACCCAATGTCCAACAAAAAGACCGAAGCAATCCGCAAACTCCTCCGCCGCCATTCGCCGGATGTCAACGGCTGTCGCCAGCGCGAGGCCGCGCCGGCGCCTCTGAGCCTGGCGAGAGGGGGTCATCTCGGCGATGGCCGACCCCAAGGCCGCGAGGAACGCGTCGTTCACGCTCACTTGCC
>DATEAO010000047.1:0-8329 GCA_035288345.1 Candidatus Methylomirabilota bacterium
CCCGCGCTCGAACAGGGAAGCGGGGAGACAAGAAGGCGCGTGAGCGCGGGCCGGGTGCCCGCGCTGCAATCGAAACGAGGTAGGAGATGAGTGAGTCGAGTCCCCAAGATTGGGCGGTTCAGCGGCGAGTTGAGGATGTGCTGGCGAAGCTCGGGGAGAAGTATGGCGACCTGACCGGCCGCGTGGAGGTCCTGGTTCGCCCCTCGGTTTCCTTTGAAAACATCGGTGGTCTCGCATCTGCCAAGGAGGCTGTTCGCGGACTCGCTGTGGCGCTGGACTCGCCGGATCTGTACGGCTCATGGGGGATCACGCCTCCCACAGGGGTCTTGCTTTACGGCCCACCCGGGACGGGAAAGACGCTGCTTGCCAAAGCGCTCGCCACCCAGGCCAGCGGGATCTTTTACCACCTGAAGCTTCTGAACATCACCTCGAAGTTTGGGCCCTCGACCGGCGAGCTGCTGCAAGAGATCTTTGATCTGCTGGCGGAAGGAAAGGCGGTAGTCTTCCTCGATGAAGCCGACGCGCTCTCGCTCGAACACCTGATGCCGCCGCCTCAGGCTCGCGAAGCCAGCGCCCGGCTCGTGGCGGCGTTGGTTGAGAAGCTGGACGGTATGAACCCCGCTGCGCGACGGCTGGTGATCGGCGCGACCAGCCGCACTGACGCGCTGGACCCATCGCTGGTCGCGCCTGGACGGCTCGACCGGATCATCGAGGTTCCGTTGCCCGATTCCGCAGCGCAGCAGGAGATCATTAAGATCTGTCTGGCAAAGACTGAAGGGACCGCCAAACGCAGTCTGTTTGCGCCGTTGGACTACCAGCTCCTTCTCCCACCGATGATCGGAATGAGCGGGGCTGAGATCGCGGAGATCATCCGTCGCGCGCTCGAGACGAAGGTGCACCAGGTCGGACTTGGACAGAGCCCCGGGGTGGTGAACACCCAGGATCTGCTTCAGGCGATCGATCGCTATCGGCGGGTGCGCGAGATCGTCGAGAAGATCCGCTACGGACAGTACCTTTAAGGACGGGGTCCGGGGTCGGGGGTCCGGGGCTCGCATTTCAATCTCCGGGCCCCGAGCCCCTGGCCCCGGTCCCCGAATATCATGGTGACTGAGACAAAGGTGCGAGTACGGTACGCGGAGACGGACGCGATGGGCGTGGTCTACTACTCTAACTACCTCGTCTACATGGAGGTCGGCCGCGTGGAATACTTAAGGCAGCATGGCTACGCGATGTCAGAGGTCAACCAGAAGGTGCTGCTTCCGGTGGTCGAGGCGTCATGCCGGTATCTCAAGGCCGCGGCGCTTGATGACCTCCTGAGCGTCAGGACCCGCATCACTGAGCGGAAGCGCATGAGCTTTACCTTTGGCTATGAGATCGTGAACGCTGGGACGGGTGAGCTGGTCGCCAGCGGTCACACCCGCCATGGGTGCTGGGACCCTGCGTCGAAAACGGTGGTCCCAATTCCCGAATGGCTTCAGGCCATCCTCTCCGTGGATGGTTCTCTCCACTGAGGCGCCCTCTGCGGCGGCTCTGTCCCTCTTTTTCGGATCACCCCCTCACCCCGCCCCCCACTGGGGAGAGGATACAGGTGAGGGGCTCGTGAGGTTTGAAGGGTTTTCTCCTGTGGTATAATGCGCCCTGGATTTTGAGCCGGCACGGATATCTCGATGATCTACGTGGATAAGCTCACCAAATTTTATGGCCCCATTGCGGCCATCCAAGAGGTTTCGTTTACCATAGAAAAGGGCGAGATCATCGGGTTCCTCGGGCCGAACGGCGCGGGAAAGACCACGACGATGCGCATCCTCTCCTGCTTCATGCCGGCCAGCTCGGGGCAGGCGAGAGTCGCCGGGCTTGATTGCTTCACGCAGTCGATCGAGGTCAGAAAGCGGATCGGCTATCTCCCGGAGAATGTTCCACTCTACCCTGAGATGCCGGTCGCCGCGTACCTCGACTTCGTCGCTGAGCTGAAAGGGGTCGGCCGTTCGGAGCGGAGGGGCCGTGTCGCGGAGGTGATGGAGCGCTGCATGATCTCCGACGTCCAGCAGCGGCTGATCGGGAAGCTCTCGAAAGGCTACCGGCAGAGGGTCGGCCTGGCCCAGGCGCTCATCAACGAGCCCGAGGTGCTGATCCTCGACGAGCCCACCATCGGGCTCGATCCCAAGCAGATCATCGAGATCCGCCAGTTGATCAAGTCGCTGGCTGGCCAGCGCACCGTTATCCTCTCCACCCACATCTTGCCCGAGGCCTCCATGGTCTGCCAGGGCGTGATCATCATCAATCGCGGGCGCATCGTCGCCTCGGGCGGGTGGGACCAGCTTCAAAACCAGGTCTTCCCCTCCCGGCGGATCGAGCTTCAGATCGACGGCCCCGCAGGCGCTGTCGAAGAGGCATTAGGGAGGATTCCCGGCGTGTCCAAAGTCGCGAGCGCTGAGAGCGCCGCCGGATTGGCCGCATTTGTCGTGGAGTCGCCAGGCGAGCGGGATGTGCGAGGAGAGATCTTCCAGCTCGCCGCGGATCGCCGGTGGAAGCTGCTCGAGATGCACCAGATCGGAACGAGCCTGGAGGAGATCTTCCTCAAGTTGGTCGCCGGTGAGGAGACTCCGACCCAGGACGCTGCGGAGCAGGTCCCATGAGGCTCTGGGCGGTCTATCGGAAGGAGCTCCGCCTCTACTTCACCTCACCCGTGGCGTATGTGGTGGTCGGGATGTTCCTCATCATTGCGGGGGTCTTCTTTTATCTTTCAATCGGCTCGTTCAGCATCTACTCGATGCAGGCCGCAATGAACCCCGCCTTCGCGCGTGATCTGAACGTGACGGAGCTGGTCTTCCGTCCGCTTCTATCCAACACCTTCAGCGTGGTGCTCCTCCTGCTCATGCCGATCCTCACCATGCGGCTCTTCGCGGAAGAGAAGAAGAGCGGGACGATCGAGCTGCTGCTCACCTATCCGGTCAAGGACGGTGAGGTGCTGCTGGGGAAGTTCTTCGCCGCGCTGACCCTGTTCATCATCATGCTGCTCTTGACCGCCCTCTACCCGATCCTTGCAGGCTTCCTGGCTCGGATTGAGCTGGCGCCGATCGTGACCGGCTACCTCGGGCTCACCCTCATGGGGGCGGCGTTCATCGGCGTGGGGCTGTTGGCCTCGTCGCTGACCGAGAATCAGATCGTCGCGGCGGTATCGACGTTTGCCATCCTTTTGATTTTCTGGGTGCTCGGGTGGTCCGCTGATATGGTCGGACCGTTTTGGGGGAAGCTGATGTCCCATCTCTCGATCCTGGAGCACCAGGAGAGCTTTGGGAAGGGGGTCATCGACACGAAGGATGTCATCTACTATCTTGATGTGACCATCTTCTCGCTCTTCCTGACGCTCCGCTCGTTGGAGTCGAGGCGCTGGCGAGGCTAGCACCGTGGCGATACGCGTCGCATCGGCTCGCTCTCGCTCGCCAATGTTATTGAGTTGCTCGCCTCGCCTTCGGCTGTGGCTCGCCCTCCCACGTTCTCGGTCGGGCATGGCGAACGTTCCTTTGTTCGAGCGCCGGCTTTGCCGGCGCAAGCTTGGGGGAGGTTCGGAAGGGGGGCGTGCCCCCCTCCGAGGGAACCGCATACGCCTCGGGGTTCCTCCTCCCTCGGGCCTCGATCTGCTCGCTTCTCGCCACGGCGCGAGTGAAACTGGCACGGGAATCGGGAGTCGGGATCCGGGATTTGCGGACCCCGAACCCCGAACCCCGTTTCTAGGGGGGAGGCGTGAAGCGAGATGATAAAGAAACTCGGTGAGTGGGCCGGGACAGTTGGACTCTGCTGCCTCCTGGCGGCCGCCGCAATCTATATCGCGAGGCCGCAATGGGATCTCGCAAAGAATGTGCTGCTCATCGTGGGCGCGCTCTTGCTTCTGCTCGCCGCGTACGCGAGCTTTGGAGCGATCAAAACATTCTTCGCGGGGCGGTCGGCGCGGTACGGCGTCAATGTCGGGCTGATGATCCTCCTCTTGTTGGGGATCATCGTCTTCGTGGAAGCGGTCTCTTTTCAGCACAACAAGCGGTTCGACCTCACCGAAAACAAGCGGTACAGCCTCTCATCGCAGACCGTCAAAATTCTCCAGTCTCTCAAGACTGACGTCTCAGCCACAGCCTTTTACCGGTCAGACCAGCCAACGAAGCGGATGGCGGAAGACCTCTTGAAGCAGTACGAGAGTCAGTCGAAGGGAGTGTTCAAGTGGACGATTGTCGATCCGGACCGGAATCCCGGATTGGCGAAGCGGTACGGTGTTGACGCGTATGGCACCGTCGTGCTGGAAGCTGGAAAGAAGGAGGAGCGGGTCTCTGACGCTGACGAGGAGAAGCTGACGAACGGCCTCGTGCGCGTGACCCGGGAGGGGAAGCGGACCGTCTATGTCTTGAAAGGGCACGGGGAGCGCGACATCACGAGCTCGGGTCGCGAGGGCTTCTCGGAGGCCAAAGCCGCGATGGAGAAGTCGAACTATGAGGTCAAAGACCTCTTGCTGCTTCGCGATCCGAAGATTCCTGACGACGCCACGGTCATTATTGTGCCTGGCCCGAAGAACGATCCCTTGGCGCCGGAGCTGACGGCCATCGACGCGTTTATCGCGAAGGGCGGGAAAGTCTTTTTCATGCTCGATCCCTTACAGGCCAAAGGGCTGACCGGCTATCTTCAAAAATACGGTATCACGGCACGAGACGATCTAGTGATCGAGACCTCCCCGATCGGCCAGCTCTTTGGCGCAGGACCGGAGATCCCTGTCGTGGCGGAATACGAAAATCACCCGATTACCAAGGATCTCAGAGGGATCGCCACGCTCTTCCCCCTGGCACGCTCCCTTGAGCCGGCGCGGAAGCCGCCCGAAGGGGTCAGCGTCCAGGTGCTGGCCCGCACGAGCCCTCGAAGCTGGGGCGAGACAAGTCGGGATGCCTCAGGGCGGGTGCAGGTCGACTTCGATGCCGCAGATCACCGCGGTCCGCTGGTGCTTGTTGCCGTGGCGACGATCCCAATCAAAGACGCTGCAGAAGGCCGGTCCGACGCCAGGGCGCGTCTGGTGATCTACGGCACCTCGAACATCGCCAGCAATCAGTTTCTGAATATCCAGGGCAACAAAGACCTCTTTCTCAACACCGTGAGCTGGCTGGCTGAGGAAGAAAACCTCATTGCGATTCGCCCGAAAGAAGGTCGAAGCAGCCCGATTTTCCTCACACCCGCTCAAGGCCGGCTTGTCTTCTTTCTCCCCGTTGTGGTCCTCCCGGGTCTCGTGATCATCGCGGGGGTCTCCGCGGCTATGAGACGCCGCCGCTCCTCCTAGAGTGCCGTGCCGATAAGCGTCGCATCCCGCAAGTGAAGCGTGAAGCGAAGGAAAAACACGAAGAGAAGCTCATTCCCGCTGCGCTTCACTCTTCACACTTCACTCTTCACGTGTAAATATGCGGTGGCGCACCACTCTGATTCTCGCTCTCCTGTTTGCCGGGGCTGCCGGCTTTTACTATCTCTACGAGATTCGCATGGCTCCGGAGCGAGAGAAGATCGCTGCCCAGAAGGGGCGTCTCTTTGAGGCTGAGGTCAAAGACGTTGAAGCGGTCGCGATGAAACGAAAAGAGGGGAGTCTTCGTCTTCGCCGAGAGGGCGACGGGTGGCTGATCGTCGAGCCGATCAGCGCAAAGGCCGATAAGGAGCCTGTCGAGAGCATGGTCGCAAGCCTGGTGACGGCGAAGGTAGAGCGAGAAGTGGACCCGAATCCGTCCAAGCTTTCGGATTTCGGCCTGGAGTCTCCCGTGGTCGAGCTGACCATCAGTGTCAAAGGGAAATCCGATCCGCTGACTCTCCTTTTGGGAGAGAGATCTCCCACTCGAAGCTGGGTCTACGGGAAGACCAAGGAGAAGCCCGCGGTAGTTCTCCTCTCTGATACCGTGCTTCGTGATGCGGCGAAGAAGGTCGATGAGCTGAGGGACAAAACCATCCTCTCGCTGGACCGCAGTGCCGTCACCGGGCTGGAAGTCAAGTCTCGCGGGGTCGAGCTGTCGGCGGAGGCTGGGGGGGCGTCTGAATGGAGGATGGTCAAGCCGAGACACTTGCCGGCTGACCGCGATCGAATCGTCGACCTGATCGACAAAGTGCAGTTCACCAAGGTCAAGGAGTTCGTGACAGACTCGGCGAAGAGCCTGACCCAATATGGTCTTGACCAGCCCACCGAGGTCACATTCTGGACCGGGAAGGAAAAAGACCGAACCGCCAAAACTCTTCTGATCGGAGCGCTCGATTCGAAGAAGAAGGGCGTGTACGCCAAGCGGGCAGGGGAGCCCTCAGTCTTTCTCGTGGAGGAGGAGATCTGGAAGCTCATTCCCAAGTCCGTCACAGAACTGAGAGAGAAAAATCTGATCGCTCTCAACAGAGACAAAGTCGAGCAGATCGCGCTCGAAAGCCCCAAAGGGAGAGTGCTCCTCGTCAAGGAGGGGGGGCAGTGGGTGATTCGGGAGCCGGAAAAGCTTAAAGCCGACGAGACCGAGGTGAACAAGCTGCTCTCAACCGCTCAAGGACTCAAGGCGGAGGAGTTCATCGGTGAGGACGCGGCGGCGGTTTCGCGAGTCCTTGCCAAGCCCGAGCTTCGTCTGGCGTTCACTGAGCAGGGCGCGCCAGCCCCGAAAGTGCTTCTGTTGGCGCAGGCTCGGGACCGTGGAAAGGCGTACGCCGGCTTGGCAGGTCAGGGGCCGCTCGCCCTGGTGACGTCTTCCGCTCTTTCGGACCTCGCGAAGTCTCCCACCGATCTTCGCGACCGTTCGCTCTTAGGCTTCTTCGATCACCGTGACGTCAAGAAGATTCAGCTTAAAACGGGGGGACAGCTGATACTGATCGAGCGGAAGGGTGAAGAGGAGTGGCGCCTTGTGGAGCCAAAAAAAGGAGCGGCCCGAGCGAGCAAGATCACCGAGCTTCTCTGGAACCTTCGAACCGCCAAGTGGAGCGAGATCGTCTCCCCGAACGGGGAGGATCCTGCTCGCTTTGGCCTCGACGCGCCGACCAGTGAGATCAGCTTGTGGAAGGCCGACGGGAGCGAGATCGGGACACTCATCGTGGGCCGAAAAGAGAAAGCGACGACGTATCTCCGAACAAAGGCGAGCCCGGCGATCTACGCGGTGGATGCCAAAATCCTCGGGGGTCTGCCGAAGAGCCCCGACGACCTTTCAGGCTGATGAAAAAAGCCCATCTGCCGCGAAGCGACCGGATGTCAGAATGAGATGTCAGATCACAGATGTCAGATGTCGGAAGTTCGAACCGACTGACATCGGATATCCGAGATCCGACATCCGACATCCATAATATGACCTCGTCGCTCTATCTGAAACAGATGGAATTCTCCTCGGAGGGGGTTACCACCCCCTTCCGAACCTCCCCCAGAGATTGCGCCGGCAAAGCCGGCGCTCGAACGAGTCGAGCATGACCCCATCGCTCTACTTGAAACAGATGGAATTGGGGCCGATGCAGAACTATGTGTACTTGGTGGGTGATCCGGCGGCCAGAGAGTGCATCGTTGTGGATCCGGCTTGGGAGATTGACACGATTGTCGAGACCGCTCAGCGAGACGACATGACGATCAAAGGAGCGCTGATCACCCACACCCATCCAGACCATGTGGGCGGCTCCATTTTCGGGATGAACATTCCCGGAGTGGAGACATTGTTGGAGCGACTGCCAGCCAAGGTCTACGTCCACAAAGCTGAGCGCGAGTTCCTGCGAGGGTACGGCTCCGACCTCGTGCAAGTGGATGGCGGAACCGAGATTGCAGTGGGCCGATTGACAATCACGATTCTTCATACACCCGGGCACACTCCTGGCTCTCAGTGCTTTCTTGTGGATGACCGGCTGATCTCCGGTGACACGCTTTTCATCGGCGGGTGCGGCAGAACTGATCTCCCCGGCGGTGATCCCGGAGCCCTCTATCTCAGCCTCACCCAGCGTTTGGCCAGGCTTCCCGATGACACGATTCTCTTTCCGGGGCACAATTATGGCGGCCCGTCTTCCACAATCGGCGATGAGAAACGTGGCAATCCGTTCATGCGCTTTGCGTCCCTCGGAGAGTTCCTTCGGGCGATGGGGGGCGGCCGGGTCGTTGTTCCCTGAGCGCGCATCTCACCGCGCGCGACTTCCCTTTGAGCCATGCCGATGAGCCGATCAGCCTTTTTCATCGTGAATCCTATCGCTGGCGGCGGCCGAACGGGACGATTCTGGCCTGAGATCCGGAGCTGTCTTGCCCAGTTGGGTGTGACGGTTGAGTTTGCCGAGACCAGCCGACGTGGGGAGGCGGTGGAGCTTGCCAGGCGAGCGGCAGGCG
>DATEAO010000048.1:0-4032 GCA_035288345.1 Candidatus Methylomirabilota bacterium
CTTCTGTTCAGAAGGTCTCAGCGTGGCTGGACACTGCTCGACGTGAAGCGTGAAGAGTGAAGTGTGCCCCTCACCGTTGTCCTCTCCCCACTGGGGAGAGGACAACGGTGAGGGGAGATGAAGAGAAGGAGATTCTGTGACCGAGCTTTCGGATCGCTACGATCCTCAAGAAGTGGAACCGCACTGGTACCGCGTCTGGGAAGAGCGTGGTTACTTCCACGCCGATCCTGAATCGCCGAAGAAGCCGTACTGCATTGTGATCCCGCCTCCGAATGTCACCGGGTCGCTTCACATGGGGCACGCCCTCAACAACACGCTTCAGGACATCCTGATCCGCTGGAAACGAATGGACGGCGCCAACGCGCTCTGGATGCCTGGAACCGATCATGCCGGCATCGCGACCCAGAACGTGATGGAGCGTCAGCTCGCTGCTGAGGGGACCACGAAGGCGGCCCTGGGACGCGACGCTTTTGTGCAGCGGGTGTGGCGCTGGAAAGAAGAGGCGGGCGGCACCATCATCAGGCAACTCAAGCGCCTGGGCGCTTCCTGCGATTGGCGGCGCGAGCGCTTTACGATGGACCCGGGCCTCTCGCGCGCGGTCCGCGAAGTCTTCGTGCGCCTGTGGGAAGAGGGGTTGATCTACCAGGGCGACTACATCGTCAACTGGTGCCCCCGCTGTCAGACCGTCCTCTCGGACCTGGAGGTGGAGCGCGAGGAGCGGGACGCCGAGTTCATCTACATCAAATACGGTCCGCTCACCGTCGGGACAGTGCGCCCCGAAACCCGTCTCGGCGACACCGGCCTGGCTGTCCATCCGAAGGACAAACGCTACGCGAAGCACGTCGGGCAGACGCTCGAAATCGCATCCGTTGAAGGGACGATCCGCCTGCCGGTGGTTGCGGATACAGCGGTGGACCCGAAGTTCGGGACCGGAGTCGTTAAGGTCACGCCCGGCCACGACGCTGCCGACTTCGAGATCGGACGGCGTCACAAGCTGCCCGTCCGGACCGTGATCGGCTTCGATGCGAGGATGACTTCAGAGGCCGGCAAATACGCCGGGCTCGACCGCTTCGAGTGCCGCAAGCGCATTGTCGAGGAGATGAAGACGCTCGGCCTGATCGAGCGCATCGAGCCGTACCGGCACGCGGTCGGCGTGTGCTACCGCTGCAGGACCGTGGTAGAGCCGCTGATCTCCAAGCAGTGGTACTTGCGGATCAAGCCGCTGGCCGAGCCTGCCATCAAGGCTGTGCGTGCCGGGAAGATCAAGATCACCCCGCGCGGCTGGAGCAAGACCTACTACCACTGGATGGAGAACATCCGCGACTGGCCGATCTCACGCCAGCTCTGGTGGGGGCATCGAATCCCAGTCTGGTATTGCGACGCTGACAAGAGCGCCCATGCCTCACGCACTGATCTCGATCACTGCCCGCGCTGCCAGGGTCCGCTGCGACAGGAAACCGATGTGCTCGACACCTGGTTCTCTTCAGCGCTCTGGCCGTTCTCGACGCTCGGCTGGCCAGACGAGACCAAGGAGCTTCGCAGTTTCTACCCGACCTCGTGCCTGGTGACCGGGTTCGACATCCTCTTCTTCTGGGTGGCCCGGATGATCATGATGGGGCTCAAGTTCATGGGGGATGTCCCGTTTCGTGACGTCTACATCCACGCGCTCGTCCGCGATGCGGAGGGGCAGAAGATGTCCAAGTCCAAAGGAAACGTGATCGACCCTTTGAGCGTGATGGACAAGTACGGGACCGACGCCTTCAGGTTCACGCTGGCGGCCTTGGCCGCTCAGGGCCGCGACATCCGGTTGGCCGAGGAGCGGATCGAGGGGTACAGGAACTTCGCCAACAAGCTCTGGAACGCATCGAGATTTGTGTTGACGAATTTCGCGGATTACGATGCCTCGCTTGCAAAGAAGGCCGCCCCCACGCTGCCGGATCGCTGGATCCAGAGCCGGCTCGCGCGCACCACCAGCACTGTCCGGCGAGCGCTCACCACGTATCGCTTCAACGATGCGGCCAACGCCGTCTACCAATTTCTCTGGCACGAGTTCTGCGATTGGTATCTCGAGTGCTCCAAGCTTACTCTTTATCGAAGCTCCGACCCGCAGGCGAAGGCCCTGACGCAGAAGACGCTGGTTGAGGTGCTGGAGACGACGCTCCGCCTGCTCCACCCGTTCATGCCGTTCATCACCGAAGAGCTCTGGCAGCGGGTCCCCCACAAGGGCGAGAGCATCATGCTCGCGCCGTACCCGCGACCCAAACGCCCGCAGCTTGATCCCGAAGCCGAGCGCGCGATGGATCTCCTGATGGCCGTTGTGAGCGCGATCAGGAACATCCGAGCCGAGATGCGAATCGCGCCAGGGCAGGTGGTGACCGTGATGATCAAGCCCCCAGCAAGCCTGTCGGGTCGTCTGACCGAGCAGATCGGGCTCATCGCGGCTCTGGCCAAGGCTGAAGTGATCTGCGATCCCGAGACGCAACGGCCTCCGCAGTCAGCGATGGCGCTGGTGGGTGACGTCGAGGTCTATCTCCCCCTCGCGGGCATCGTGGATCTCGAGGCCGAGCGGCAGCGTCTGGAGAAAGAGATCCGAAAGCTCACCGGGGAAATCCAGTTCGTCGACTCAAAGCTCGCCCGCCGAGAGTTCCGCGAGAAAGCCCCCAGCGAGGTGGTGGAGCGGGAAGAGCAGCGCGCTCGTGACGCCAAGGCCGGGCTGGCCAAGCTTGAAGCCAGCCTTCGCCAGCTCTCGAATTAGCGCCGTGCCGATAAGCTTCGCATCTCTTCGTTCCGTATCGGGGACCGGGGTTCGGGGCTCGAAGGCAGAAGTGCGGACCCCGGACCCCTGGCCCCGGACCCCGAATTGACTCGCTTCTCGCCCCGGCGCGAGTGGGCTGTCAACACGAAGGCTGACAGAAGCGCGCAGATGTCTGGCGAACGAGCACTCCAGCAAACCGAGTGATCGACTCAAGCCTCTTTCCTGATCTTGCCAAACGGCTTCCTATCGGAATCATGGGGAGCGCCTTCTATCCCTTTCGCTCCTGCGACTCCACCCAGGCTGAAGCAATTCGGCTCGCAGCATCGGGCGCGCCGGAAGGGAGCGTGGTGGTGACTGATCTCCAGACCGAGGGGCGGGGACGCCTCGGCCGGTCGTGGTGGGGAGAGGCCGGGAGCTCCTTGCTCGTCTCAGTGCTCCTGCGCCCGGCTATTCCGGTTGCCCGACTTCCCCACTTTCCCCTATTAGGGGCGGTCGCGGCGCGAGAAGCGCTCAAGAATGTCACAAACTTGCCGATTTTCATAAAGTGGCCTAACGACTTGCTGGTGCACCGGAAGAAGGTGGTTGGAATACTCGCAGAGGCCGGCTCGGCGGACGGTCGGATTCTTCACGTGGTCATTGGAATTGGGGTCAACGTGTGTCAGACAAGCTTTCCGCCTGAGCTAACGGAGCGTGCCACGTCACTGATGCTCGCCGGGGGCGCCTCATTCTCGAGAGAGGCGACTCTCGAAGCGCTGCTTCGCTCGCTCGATCAGTGGTACCGCATCTATCTCGAGGCAGGATTCTCTCCCGTGCGACAAGCGTGGCGGCAAGGCGCAGCGACGCTGGGAGAATTTGTAATGATCCCGTCCCAGGGTGTGGAAGGGACCGCGACTGATCTCGACGATGGGGGCGCCCTGATTGTGCGAGGGCGCGATGGCCGGCTTGAGCGGATCGTCTCGGGAGAGATCGAATGATCCAGGTGGCTGTGGATTCTGTCCGTAAAGGGATGAGGCTTGGGGTCGGCGTTCGCGATGCCAGTGGCCACCTGCTCCTGGGCCCCGGCGTGATCCTCAACGAGGAGTACATCGCGCGCCTGAAAGTCAGAGGGTACGGCGCGGTCTGGATCGAGGATCAGGACACCGGCGACATTCCGTACGAGGAAAACCTCTCCGAGGCCACTCGGATCGCAGCCACCGCGGCGATCAAAGAGACCTTTGTGATGACCGCCAAGGACGCCCAGGTCTTGAAGTCCCAGTCGGTCAGCGAGATTCGCGCCA
>DATEAO010000049.1:0-8018 GCA_035288345.1 Candidatus Methylomirabilota bacterium
CACTCACCCGAGCCTGGACCTGCTTTCTCACGTCTTCACACAGTCGAGCAAGCTCTTCATACTCCGGCCCCACGTGCTGCTCGATCTCTCGACGAAGCCGCTTCGCGAGGGCCGGGCTGGCCCCGCCGGTTGAGATCGCGATCAAGAGATCGCCTCTGGACACCACGGACGGCGCAATGAAGTCGCAGAGCGGCGGCATGTCGGCCACGTTGACCAGCGCGCGGGTCTGCTGCGCCTCCTTGGCCACTCGCTCGTTGACTGCCGGATCATCGGTGCAGGCAAAGACCAGAAAGGCTCCGGCGCAATCATCGGGTTGGAACGGTCTCAGCTCGACCTGAATCGCCCGCTCGCCACGGAGACGGGTGAGACGAGGCGTGAGGATGGGGCTGATGACCTTCACCGCGGCCCGGCAAGAGAGCAGGAGCTCGACCTTTCGCTCCGCCACTTCGCCCCCGCCCACCACCACCACGAGTTTCTCGTGGAGATCCAGGAAAGCCGGATAGTACCGAGGCATGTTTGTTGGGGGTTCGGGGTTCCGGGTCCGGGATCCGTGTTTTTTTTGGAGAACTTCGGACCCCGAACCCCGGTCCCCTGACCCCGGATTAGACTTTCGTTTTGGCCTGAAGTTTTGAAGCCTTCTTCACTTCGTCGTTGTTCTTTAAGAGGCCTTTCACCTCGTCCATGAACTGGGCGATATCCTTGAACTGCCGATAGACAGAAGCAAAGCGGACGTAGGCGACCTGGTCGAGCTTCTGGAGCTGCTCCATCACCATCTCACCGAGCTCGAGACTACTGATCTCCTTCTCGCTCCGCTCGTGAAGCTTCGTCTCGATATCGGCCACCACATTGTCGACGGCCTGCACGCCGACCGATCGTTTCTCGCACGCCCTCAGAATGGACGAGCGCAGCTTCTGTCGGTCAAACGGCTCACGCCGGCCGTCGCGTTTCACGACCATCGGCAACACGTCCTCGACGTATTCATAGGTGGTGTAGCGCCGGTGACACTTGAGACACTCGCGGCGGCGGCGGATGAACTCGCCATTCCGTCCCACGCGGGAGTCCACCACCTTATCTTCCGGGTGGCCGCAGAATGGGCACCTCATAGGGGGAACCGGGGACCGGTGCCAGGGGCTCGGGGTCCGGAATTCGAAGCTCGTGCGTCCATCATTTCAGATGTTCCGCGTAAAGGGGGAAGCGCGCGGTGAGCTCTTGCACCCGGCCGCGCACTTTGGCTTCGATCGACGCGTTGCCGAGATTCGAGAGCACCTGATCGATCAGCCCGGCGATCAACCCCATCTCCGTTTCCTTCATCTCTCGCGTCGTGACCGCGGGGGTCCCGATGCGAATCCCGCTGGTGACCATTGGGCTTTTTGTTTCAAACGGGATCGTGTTCTTGTTCACCGTGATCCATGCGCGATCGAGCGCTTCTTGAGCGTCCTTTCCCGTCACCCCCTTCGAGTTGAGATCCACGAGCATCAGGTGCGTATCCGTCCCGCCGGAGACCAAGCGATACCCTCGCTCCATCAGCGCCTCAGCCAGCGCGACGGCGTTGGCCACGATCTGCCGCTGGTAGGCCTTCCATTCAGGCGCGAGCGCTTCCTTGAACGCCACCGCCTTGGCAGCGATGACGTGCATGAGCGGGCCGCCTTGAACGCCGGGCATCACCAATTTGTCAAGGGCCTGGGCATGGGCGGCCTTGCACAGAATCATCCCGCCGCGCGGGCCGCGGAGCGTCTTGTGGGTGGTGGAAGTCACGAAGTCAGCATACGGAACGGGAGAGGGATGAAGCCCGGCCGCCACGAGCCCCGCGGGGTGGGCGATGTCTGCCATCAGCGATGCGCCTACCTCATCCGCGATCTCCCTGAACGGCTTGAAGTCGATGGCGCGCGGAAACGCGCTTCCTCCAGCGATGATGAGCTTCGGGCGGTGCTCCCGGGCGAGGTCGCGCACCTGATCCAGGTCGATCCGCTCCGTATCTTTACGAACGCCGTATGGAATGATCTTGTAAAACTTTCCTGAGAAGTTCACCGGACTCCCCATGGTGAGGTGACCGCCGTGGGAGAGGTTTGGCCCGAGCACGGTGTCTCCAGGCTGAAGGCGCGTGAAGTAGACCGCCATGTTCGCTTGAGAGCCCGAGTGAGGTTGCACGTTGGCATGCTCGGCGCCGAACAGCTCCTTCGCCCGTTGGATCGCCAGCTCCTCGACCACGTCCACAACCTCGCACCCGCCGTAGTAGCGGCGACCCGGGTAGCCTTCTGCGTACTTATTAGTCAAGACCGAGCCCATGGCCTCGAGCACGGCGTCTGAGACGAAGTTCTCGGACGCGATCAGCTCGAGGTTCCTGGCTTGGCGCTCAGTCTCTCCCCGGATCGCCTTTGCGATCTCAGGATCTACTTCAGCCAGTCGTTTCATCGGCGGCGGTCACTCCCCTTTGAGAACCGCTCCTCGATCTCCCGAATCTTTTCGACGCGACGGCTGTGGCGCCCCCCGGCGAACTCGGTCTTGAGAAACATCTCCAGAATCTCACGGGAGAGGTCCTTGCCGGTCAGACGCCCACCCAGCGTGAGGACATTAGCGTCGTTATGCTCCCTTGCCATCCTGGCGCTATAGAGGTCCGAGCAGAGGGCAGCGCGAACGCCAGGCACTTTGTTCGCCGCCATCGCCATCCCAATCCCGGTCCCGCAGATCAGCACGCCACGCTCCGCTTTTCCGTTGGCCACCGCTTCTGCCACCTGAGCCGCATAGTCGGGATAATCAACGGAATCCGGGGAATGGGTGCCAAAATCCTGGATCTGGTCGCCGTGCTGGATGAGCCACTCTTTGAGGGACTCCTTAAGCTCCCAGCCCGCATGGTCACATCCGAGCACGATCCTCATAGCAGTCCAACCTTACTGAGCCGGATCGCCCGGTGTCAAGAAGAAATCCAAGATGGGGGGTAGCGAGCGGAACAGTCCACAAGATTTAGCGTCGTGCTCAGAGAGGATGACGCGCAGTTTCAGGGGTAGATTTGGGAGCGCTCGGCCTGGAAGGGGTCTTCCGTTTCGGTGGCGCGCGGGGGAAAGCTGAAGTCGAAGACTGAAGCCGACTCGACGCCGGCGCGGACGAGCTTGTCGAGATCGAGGCGGGACTCCAGCGCGCTGATCTCCCCAGGCCGGACACTTGTCGACGGGTGCCTCGGCACGAAGAGCGTGCAGCAGTCCTGATCCGGCTCGATCGAGATCTCGTAGCTCCCGATCGCCTGCGCCTGTCTGATGATCTCCTGCTTGTCCATCCCGATGAGCGGGCGGAGGATCAGCAAGCCGGTCACTTCATCAATCCGCGTAAGGTTCCCCAAAGTCTGGGACGCCACCTGCCCCAGGCTCTCCCCAGTCACCAGCGCCTCAGCGCCGTTTGCGCGGGAGATGCCTTCTGCGATCCGAGCCATGAGCCGGCGGTAGACCACCACGCGATACGGTGGCGGGACAGTAAGCACCACCTCGCGCTGAATCTCACCAAACGGAACGAGATAGAGGCGGGAGGCATACTGCCAGCGTGTCAGAAGCTCGACCAGCGCCTTGGCCTTGGCCTGCGAGGTCGCGGGAAGGTACGGAGCGCTGTGGAAGTGGACAAAGGTGACCCGGCAGCCGCGCTTCATGGCCCGCCACGCCGCGACAGGCGAATCGATGCCGCCGGAGAGGAGCGACACCACTCGGCCGCTGACGCCAACCGGAAGCCCTCCGGGGCCGGGCACGCGGTCAAGATAGACAAATCCCTCGGAGGGAAGGGCCTCGACGTGGATGGTGAGCGCCGGATGTTTGAGATCCACCCTCGAGCCGGTTCGGTCTTGAACAAATCGGCCCAATTCCTCGTTCAGCTCCATGGACGTGAGCGGAAAGCTCTTGTATGCGCGCCGCGCCGCGATCCGAAATGAGTCGAATCCGTCGCCACGAATCTTGAGCCAGAGCTCGATGGCGTGCTTGAACGCTTCGAGAGTTGGCGAGACTCGAAATGCAGCCGCGAAATTTGCGATACCGAACACATGCTGGAGCCTCTGACAGACCTCAGCGGCCTGCTCCTGATCGCGACAGTCTATGATCATCCGCCCTGACAGGCGCACGACGCTGACCGACTCAACGTTGCTCACCGCCCGCGACAGGTTTTTTTCCAACTGCCTCAGAAAGAGGGGCCGGTTGCCTCCCTTGAGCGCGATCTCGTGATAATGGACCAGCACACACGTTCTCATCGTCGGATCTTAGATGTCAGATGTCGGATCTCAGATCTCGGATGACGGATCGCTGACATCTGAAATCTGCGATCTGTCATCCGGATGCTTCACGCTTCACTTCTCTTAGGGTGCTTCGGCTTCCTTCGATACGCGGTCTTCGGAATCTCGATCTTGGGCGGCTTCCGCGGCATCGGTTTTCTTACCTTCTTGTGAAGCGGCTTTTGTCTCACGACTCTGGAGTCGCGTGGGCGCTGTGGCCACGGCGCGGGTAGACGAGTAGATCATCCAATGCTCTGCACCTGATCTGCTCGACCAGCCTGGCGTGTTGGATCTTTCCGCTCGTCGTCTTGGGGATCGCGCCCTTCTGAACGAGCAATACCTGTCCGGGGCGGAATCCTTGAGCCGCATGAATGGAGGCGCTGATGGTTTTCAAGAGGCGCGAGGCCTGATCTGCCGGCATTTCGGCTTCTCTCACCTCGACGACGACAACCAGGCGCTGTGTGCCGAGGCGCTCGTCGTCGATCCCGACCGCGGCCGAGTAGCGGACCTCGGGAAGCTCATCAACGATCGACTCCACATCGTGAGGCGCAAGGTTTTCTCCGGCCAGGATGATGATGTCCTTCTTTCGGCCGGTGACGTAGAGGTATCCCTCATCATCCAAAAATCCCAGATCTCCCGTCGCCAGCCAGCCGTCTTTCAGCACTTCCCGCGTCGCTTCGGGGTCCTGATAGTATCCTTGCATGAGCGTTGGACCTGACACCATGATCTCCCCGGTCTCACCGGCTCGACACCCGTCGCCAATCCGAGCCACGAGACCGTCGAGCGGGCGTCCGACCGATGGCCACTTCCCCGTGGAGTCGACCCGCAGCGGAGCGTCAAGGTCCCCGATCGTCACCGCCAACGTCGCCTCGGCCAGCCCATAAGCGGGAACGAGGACGTTCTTGAGCCCGAACCGTTCCTCGAATTCCCGCACCGTCTCAGGACGAATCGGCTCGGCCCCGGTAAAAGAGATCCTGAGCGAGGTGAGATCCAGCCCGCTCGTGTCCCGAATGTGACGAAGGCAGTTCCGGTAGCCGAAATCGGGCGAGGCCGTGATCGTGGCTCGAAGCTCTGTGACGGCTTCAAGCCATGCTCGCGGGCTCCTCAGGTCCGGCGGGAGGAGATAGAGATCCACACCCGCGTAGAGCCCGCCCATCGCGAGGCCGATCAGCCCCATGTCGTGGTAGAGCGGAAGCCAGCTCACCATCACTTCCCCAGGCGCTGCCTTCACGTGATCCACGAAGCTTCTGATGTTCGCGAGCAGGCCTCGATGGGTCAGCATCACTCCCTTGGGCTGACCCGTGGAGCCCGAAGTGTACTGGATGAAGGCGACGTCGCTCGGGACGAGGCGCGCGATCTCAGCCCGATCACGGGGGCGCGCGAGATCTTCGGGCGGCACGACGTTCTGCATCGCCGGCGCGAGCTGTTGTGCTTTCCGAATCTCAGGAAGGAACCAGTCGATCGCAACAGTGACTTTCGCTCCCGAATCACGGAAGATGTTGCCAAGCGGCTCGGCCCCCAGCGTGGGATACAGCGGGACCGGGATCGCGCCAGCGGCCATGCTCCCCCAAAACGCGTAGAAGAATTCCTCGCACGTGGGGAGGAGCAAGCAGACTCTGTCGCCACGCGAGACCCCGGCGTGGGCGAGATTGGCCGCATACGTGAGGCTGCGCTCCCAGAGCTGGCGAAACGTGACGCTTTGGCCGTAGACGTGGAAGCATGGCACGTCAGGCTCGAGCTTCGCCCGAAGGGCAACCGTATCCAGAAGGTTCTCAGCCTGGGCCAGGGCGCTTGCATGAACGCGGTCGTTCATCAATACACTCCTCCTGGGAATGTTGCGATGTTTGCGTGACTCCCCACGGCCTTGAACATCTTCACCTCGCCCCAGGGCCGCTCCAGAATCCCATCATGGATCGCCCAGCTTCTTCCCCGCACGGTCGCCTCACAGCCTGGCTGGCGGAACGGCGAGCTGCCGTCGAGCTTCACGGCAAGCGCTCCCCCGGGCGCAAAGCCCTCGTGGATCTCGTCCATCAACTCCCGTCCGAAGAAATACCCGCAGCCGTGTCGCTCGTAAATAATAGCCGAATGATAGAAGAGCGGCTCGACCAAAAAGAGATCCACGCCGAGCAGCCGGCAGAACTCTTCCATGCACTCGAGCACGCGCCCGAGCAAACGGAGACCGCGCCGGACCTGCCCTGGCGCGAGCCCGGCCTGGAGCGAGCGCAGCTCCTCAGGGAGATTCCGGCTGACACTGCCGAAGAGCGTGTCCTGCCCATCCTCGGTTCGGTCGATCCCGAACCGCTCGCTGATCGGATCAGTGATTTGGACAAACGTCAATTCGGGCACCGCGAACGGCGAGGTGGACAGGTCAACCATCAGCAACGGGTCGCGGTCCACCGGCGTGGCCCTCACCTCCACCCGGGCCCACGGCTTCCCCTCGAACGCCGCCATCCGCACGGCCTCGTGGCCCAACGGGCCTTTGAGACTCTCCCGGTCAATCCGAAATCGGGCGAAGATCTCTTCGGGGATCAGCCGGAGGTAGAGCGCCTCGCGCATCGACTTGGGGAGCGCGTTCAGCTCTTGGACGGAGGAGATCGTGAAGCCTGATGTGTTGCTCGCTTCTGGAACGTTAGAGCTGGTCATGCTCGAGGCGGGCAAGGATCTCTCGCGCCCTGGAGAGTTCTTCCGGCGTGTTCACGTTCATGAAGCAGGTGTCAGGAGAGCGAAACCGGGCCACGTCGTCTTCGGAGATGATTCGAACGCGCACCTTGTCGAAAAAGCCGACGATCTTGAAGCGCTTGGCCGAGAGCACCGCTTCCATGTGAGGCAGGCAGGCCTTGCTGTACAACGCGTGCATGGTCTCGAGCTGCTCGCCGACTTTTGGGATCACCACATCGGCTTCCCCGGCGTGGGCAAGCACGAGCCGGACCACCTCGGGGTGGAGAAACGGCATGTCACACGCCACCGTGAACGCGGCATCCCCTTTTACCGTCTTCAGCCCGGAGTAAATCCCCCCCAGTGAGCCGTGATCGGGAAAGACATCGGGCACCATCGGGAGGCCGAGGAAGCCGTACAACTCGGGCGTGTTCGTGACGATCAAGAGGTCTGAGAGCGCGGGCGCGAGCGCGTCCAGAATGCGCTCGATGACCTTCTTGCCTCCCAGCTCGATCAATCCCTTGGGGTCTCCTCCCATCCGCGTTGCCTTCCCGCCTGCCTGGACCACGCCGGTGACGTTCACGAGAGCGTCACCTTTCCCTGACGGATGAGCCTGGGCGGTGTGGTCGTCACGTCGAGCAGCGTGGACGGCAAGCCGCCCGATGTCGGCCCGCTGTCGATGATCAGGTCAATCACTCCATCAAGTTTCTCCAGCACCGCCTGCGCCGTGGTCGGTGGCTCGCCTCCGCTCGGATTGGCGCTCGGAGCGGTCACCGGCACGCGAGCTGTACGGACCAGCTCCAGCGCCACCCGGTGTCCGGGAATCCTTACCCCAATGGTGCCCGTTCCGGCTGTCAGCTCTTTCGGGAGGTCAGGCAGCGCGCGAAACACCAGCGTCAGCGGACCTGGCCAATAGCGCGCCATCAGCTCTCTTGCGGCCTCTGACATTTCCACGACCAGCGACTCTGCCATTGTCACCGAATCCACGAGCACGAGCAGCGGACTCGATGCCGGTCTCCCTTTCGCCTCAAAGACGCGCGTCACGGCTCCGGGGTCCATCGCGTTCGCGCCAAGCCCGTAGAAACTTTCGGTCGGAAACGCCACGAGGCCACCACGCAAG
>DATEAO010000050.1:0-4655 GCA_035288345.1 Candidatus Methylomirabilota bacterium
GCTCTGGGTCCAACTCCCACGGATGGAGATAGATGATCACCGGCCCGCCTTCCCTCACGTTGATTCTGCGCAGCGCCGCCCTCAACAGCCGGTACGGGATCAACCTGAGATACCCCCCGCCTGCGACCGGAATGCGCTGCCCTGCCACCGAGCTCGTCGAGAGCGGAAACTCGACGATCTCCCGTCCGTCCGGCAAGGCGATCTTGTGCGGGAAGCGCGGCGCGTTGGGGATGCCGTACCGGTCGTGGACGATCGGGAAGATACTCGAGTCGTATCGAAAGCCTTCGCGGTAGAGGATCTCCAGGGCCCAAAGCGATTCCCTGGTGATGGAGAATGTCGGGGCCCGGTACCCGAGGATCGGCGCGCCGATCGCGTCTTCGATGGCGGCTTTGGCGCGCGCAGTGTCCGTCCGAAACTCGGCCGGCGTCATGGCGTACACCAAGCGGTGCGCGTACCCGTGGCAGCCGACCTCGTGGCCGCGCCGGGCGATTTCGCGAATAAGCGACGGGTGACGCTCGGCCACCCATCCGAGCGTGAAGAACGTCGCCGAGACCTGACACTTGTCGAGCAGGTCGAGGAGGCGGCGCGTGTTCGTGACCACGCGCTCCTCGAGCGACGGCCACTCCTCGAACCGGACGATCCCGGAAAAGGCATGGGCGTGGAAATAGTCCTCGACGTCAAAGCTCAGCGCGTTGATCATGACTCGGCTCTCGCACGAATCCGGCCCCCCCGCTCCTGCGCCACCACGTGCGAGAAGAACTCCACGGTGTGCGCCAGCCCCTGATGGAATGGCGTGCGCGGGATGTAGTTGAGGAGCTCCCTCGCGAGCTCGATGTTCCCCAGGCTCTCCCGCACATCACCGGGCTGTGCCGGGCTGAAGTCAGGAGCGAGGTTCGTCTCGAGGATCTCGCTGAGAGACTCGAAGAGATCGAAGACCGAGTGCATCTCGCCGCTGGCCACGTTGAAGCACCGGCCAGGCGCCAGATGGCTGGCCGCCGCGGCGATGCTGGCGTCGACCACGTCATCGACGCTGACGAAGTCTCTGGTCTGTTTTCCATCCCCGTGGATGACCGGGGCCTGGTTTTGAAGCATCGCGAGGATGAAGGTCGGAATGACGCTGGTGTAGTCGCTCGTGGCGCTCTGCCTCGGCCCGTACACATTGAAGTAGCGCAGCGTCACGGTCTCGAGACCATAGCAGCTCCAGAACGCCTGGCAGTACGCCTCTCCAGCGAGCTTCGCCGCGCCGTACGGTGAGACCGGTGTCGGACGAGTGTCCTCGCTCCTTGGCAGCACGTCACTGTTGCCATAGACCGCGCTCGACGATGCGTAGATCACCCGGCGGACACCCTGCGACTGCGCGGCCTGGAGGACATTCAGCGTGCCATCCACATTCACGGAGTTGACTTCGCTCGGCTGGCGAATCGATTGCGCCACCGACGTGATCGCAGCGAGGTGAAAGACATTCTCGACACCTCGCATCGCCTTCCGCACCAAGGCCGGGTCTCGGACGTCCCCGATGATCAGCTCGAGCTGGCTCCCGTACACGGTCTGTCGGCGATCAGAGGGGAGCGAAACCTGGCCGACAGCGAACCGAAGGTTCTGGAGCGATCCTGTGGCGAGGCTGTCGAGAACGCGGACTGTCTCGCCCCGCCGGAGAAGTTCCTCAACCAGGTGTGAGCCAATAAACCCAGCCCCGCCGGTGATCAGTACGAGTGCCATGCGCGTTCCCCTAAAGCGTGACGATGTGATCGCGATTCAGGGCGTGCTTCATCGCGTTGCGGGTGTCGACAATCAGGGGCGCCCACCGGCCGACGGCCTCGTAATCGACCTCTGCGTGGTCGGTAAGGATCAACACGCAATCGGCTTCACGCAGAGTCTCTTTCGACACAACGACTCCGACCAGCTTGAGGCTGTCGATGTTGAGCTGCGCCACGTACGGATCGGCATAGCTCAGCTCAGCCCCCTTGCCCAACAGACTGTGCATGATCTCAATCGCCGGAGACTCCCGGATGTCGTTCACGCCACGCTTGTAGGTGACGCCGAGGACGAGGATCTTGGACCCTCGAAGGCTCTTGCTCCGCTGGTTGAGGGCGTCAGTAACAAGGTGCACCACGTGCTCCGGCATCGCCCGATTGATGCCATCGGCAAGGCTGATGAATTTGGATTCGTATCCTGAGAGCCTGACCTTCCATGAGAGGTAGAGCGGATCGATGGGGATGCAGTGACCACCGATCCCTGGCCCCGGGTAGAACGGCAGGAAGCCAAACGGCTTTGTGGCGGCCGCCTCGATGACCTCCCAGGTGTTGATGCCCAGCCTCTGGCAGATGATGGCGACCTCGTTGGCCAGAGCGATATTCACGCTGCGGAATGTGTTCTCAAGGAGCTTTGCAGTCTCCGCCACCTTGGGGCTGGACACCGCGTGCACCCGGGTGATGGCCTGCCGATAGAGGCTGGCGGCCAACGCCGTACAGGCCGGCGTGACGCCACCGACGATCTTCGGAATGTCTCGGGTCTTGTACTGCGGATTGCCAGGATCGACCCGCTCTGGCGAAAACGCGAGAAAGAAGTCGTGCCCTAGCTTGAACCCCAGCGACTCGAGCCGTGGTTGGAGGATCTCTTCGGTGGTGCCGGGGAACGTCGTGCTCTCCAGCACCACGAGCTGCCCGCGCCTGAGGTGCGGCGTGAGGCTCTCGGTCGCCTGGAGCACGAACGAGATGTCAGGTTCCCGGCTTTTCCTGAGCGGCGTGGGGACACAGATGATCACCGCGTCGGCGTCCTTGCTGCTCTCGAAGGCCGTTGTCGCCGAGAGGTGGCGGCCGCGCACCAACATCAGGAGAAAGTCGCTGTCGACGTCCACCAGATACGAAAGGCCGGCGTTCACGGCGCTGACCCGCTCGATGTCAACATCGATGCCGTTGACGACGAAGCCAGCGCGGGCAAACTCGACCGCGAGCGAGAGGCCGACATACCCCAACCCCACCACCGCGATGCGCGCCTGCCGAGTGAGGAAATGCTCCTCGAGCGCCTCCTTGTACTTCGCTTGGGTGAGAGTTACGGTCGAGTGTGACATGAGCGAACCTCCCACACGTTGAGCCGGAAACTATCGACGCTGGGGCCCGTGAGGGCCCCAGCTGATGTGATAGAGGTCCGCATTACTTGGCCTCCTCTTTCTTGAGGTACGACCGATAGTAGCGCTTGTAATATTGCTTGAGCTGCGCGAGAGGCACCTCGTTCAGGACGACACCGAGAACGTTGGCGCCGACCTTGTCGAGGAGCTCCTTGCACTTGGAGAGGTCCTTCAGGCGGGTCTCCCCGGCCTTGGCGACCAGGATCACCGCGTCAACAGACGCGGCCAGAAACAAGTTGTCTGGCACGATCAGGAGCGGTGAAGAGTCGATGAAGACCATGTCGGCCTCACGCGACATCTCGTCCACCACTTCTCTGACGCGAGCCGAGGTCAACATGCCCCTGCCCTGAGCCGGCAGCGCAGAGCCTCGGGTTGACACCCAGAGGCCTTCCGCGACTGGGACCATGGCGTGTTGCAGCGACGCTTGCCCTTTCATGAAGTCGACGAAGCCGGCGTGGGCGGAGACTTTCAACGACTTGTGAAGCGTGGGGCGGTAGAAGTCCGCGTCCGCTAGAATGACCCGCTTGCCGATTTCCCAGAAGGACATCCCTAAGTTGAACAGCACCGTGGATTTCCCCTCCTGGTCGAAGGGGCTCAGCACCAGCAGGGATTTCACCTGGCGGTCCATGGTCGCAAGCTGGATCGAGGAGCGTGTCCTTCGGAACGCTTCGATGAAGAACGAGAGGTCATCCTGCTGGCCGCGGGCCGAGCCATTGGTCCGCTCCGGCAGCGCTGCCCGCCTTGACCACAGCAGCGGTACGACGCCTGGAACGGTCGAGGCCTGGCCGTTCTTTCTCACGGCCGGAATTGCGCCGAGCACGGGCAGGTTAGTGGCTTTGAGAATGTCGTCCTCTTGATCGGCCGGCATGGCCGCATACTCGACGAGGGCGGGGATCCCGAGCCCGACGGCGAGTGAGACCATCAACGTGATGCCAAACAGCGCGAGGGTGTTGCTGCTCGGGACCGGTGTCGGGAACGTCGGAGGGTCGATGACCTTCACCTGTTGCATCTCACCTTGCTCGCGAATCCGGGCGCCACTGAGCTTTTCCGAGATGAGCGAATAGAGGCGTTGGTTGCTATCCAGGTCTCTGCCCAGCCGGCTGTACTCATGTTCGTCGCCGCTCAACCCGGAGAGGTTCTTCTTTAGGATCGCGGCCTGGTTTGACAGCGCTTCCTCCTGGGCACCAAGCGTCACCAGGCTCGCTTCGAGGGCCAGGACCGAATTGGCAAAGCTCACTCGATCTGACGAAGCGACGACACCAGGCGCGGGAGTCACAGGCGTGATTTCTTTGATCGTGGCTGCAATCTGTCGTTGCAGCTCGTTAATCCGGTCCTTCACCAAAAGCACGCGGGGATGCTCGTCGGTGTATTTGGTGTTGAGCTCGAGCAACTGGCTTTCGAGTTGCGCGAGGGTGCCTTGCATCCTCAGCACGTTCGGCTGCGGCCCAGCCGGACGGGCCGCTGCCGGCTCGCCCGCCGGGGCTGGCTTCTGAGATTCGAGCTTCTGCTTGAGTGCTGCCAACCGAGT
>DATEAO010000051.1:0-2559 GCA_035288345.1 Candidatus Methylomirabilota bacterium
CCAAATCACCGCGGAGACACTGGGCCGAATCGCCTGGGCCCGTCGCCAGTCTCGGATGCTCTCCACCACGGCTTCACACCCTAGCAGGCTGCTGAAAAAGGCCCATCTGCGGCGTTGGCTTCGTCGCTCGTCGTTGCAACGTACATCTAAGTACGTCTCACTCCTCGCTTCCTCGCCGCCTTGCATCTGGACCTTTTTGAGCAGCCTGCAGCTAGCGCATGTTTTTCAGCAGCCTGCTCGCCCACGCCTTCAAAATTGCGCAGCCCCAACGCCACCCGCTGGTCCTCTCTCATTTTGGGGCGGAAGAGAGGTTTTAGAATGACTTCTGGCGTGCTTGTTCGCCCAACTCTCCGCACGTTTCTGTCAGACTTCGGTCTTGATACCCACTCACGCCGTGGCGAGAAGCGAGCAGATCGAGGCCCGAGGGAGGAGGGATCCGGAGGCGTACGCGGTTGTACGTTGAGGAGTCCCGACAACCGCGTTCTCTTTCGAGCGCGGGCTTTGCCCGCGCAAGCTCAAGAGCGCGGGCGTGGTGAAGCCCGGGTGCCCGCGCTGTAATCGATGCGACGCTTATCGGCACGGCGTTAGCGCCAGTCGTCGAGGACGAAATCGTCGGGATCTTCATCGTCCTCAACCTTCCCGCGCTTCATCCGCACCATCGTCAGGTCGATCTGGTAGCCTCGGTCCAGAAGACCCTGGTACGCTCGCCAGTAGTACGTGTAGACCGGCGCGATCACCCGCTGAAGACCCCCGCTTTGCGCCAACTCTTCCAGCGCGCCCATCAAGTGGTGGAAATCCTCGGGTCGTTTGCGGCGTGGATCAATCGCGAGAAACTTCAGGTACAAGGCCCCTTGTGGCGCTTCGCTGACTCCCGGGGTGTGATAGATGGCGAATCCGATCAAGTCCCGGCCCTTTTCGAGCAGCAGAGTGTCCCCAAGCGCCAAGCCATCGACGATCTCAATTTCCTTTCCAAGGTCCATCCCGCGGAAGATTTGATTCGTGACACTGTGGAACCGCGCGAGCGCCACTTTCTTCTTGGACTCCTCCAGAGAGGAGAACTTTCGCGTGTGGAGCTGGGGCTTGGCGGGCTTCATGAACGATGGCTCGCGACGATCAAGGGGCTTGAACGTGATCGCGACAAGCCCCTTGGGTCTGAACCCGAACTTCTGGTAGAGCAGGAGATGGCGAGGACTGTACGGGTATGTGGCCAGGCCTTGCAGGAGCACCTTGTTTTCTTCGAAAAACCCCTGAGCGGCCAGAATCAGCTGGCGACCGATCTCCTGGTTCTGATAGTTGGTCAGCACCGCGATCGGGCCGAGCAGTCCGACGCTCCCCCATGTGACCGCGATGGCAGCGCCCACAATCTTCCCATCACCCTCCTCGGCCACGAAGCATCCCCATGGTTCCATGAGCCAACGGTGGTGAACATACTGGGCGCCTCCAAAGACCTGTCGGGGGCGAGTCCCCATCTGGCGCTCGAAGAAGTCACCGAACGCCTGTTCAATGACATCGCGGACTTTGGAGAGATCGCCCTTCCGGACCCTCCGGATTTTGATCGAGGGAGTCCTTCCCTGACTATCAGAGCCCGCCCGGTCGACCGCTGCCCTCATCCGAGACTCTCAGTCCTCCACGCTGGTCAGGATTCGTCTAAAGGGACACAAATTCAATAGGTTCCTAAAACTTTCTCTCCTGGATTCGAAACTTCTCTAATCGACGACCCGCTGAGCGCTGAGTATCACATTCCGCGTTAGGGCGTCAAGGAGTTTCTGTCAAGAAGCAGCAAAATAAGGCAAAAAGGCCTTTTTAGAACTCAGTTTAGATAAGCGATTGGGGGAGCCTCCTACAGTTAGTTCTTTGTAGGGGAGGCTCCTCGCCGCTCGTCCTGCTGACGCCGGGCGCGAAAGCTGAATGCTCCCCTCGCCTCCCGGACAGACACGTCCGTGAAGCCCGCGGCTTCCAACCGAGCGCCAAACGTGCGTGGATCAACGATGACCATCGTGTCGAACAGATGTGCAATCTGAAACAATAGGGTCCACGTGCTGTCTGTTCCGGCAAAGATTCCGCCGGGCTTGAGCACTCGGTGAACCTCTCTGAGGAGGCGATCTTGCAGCAATGCCGAGGGGACATGATGAAGCATCGTAAACGCAACAGCTCCTGAGAACGAGTGAGGTCCGAAAGGCATGGAGGTCGCATCGCCTTCGACGACGGTGACGTTCGTGCCTTCCAGCCGCCGTCTGAGCGAGCCGGCCAGAGCGGGATTGACCTCGATTGAGGTGATCCGGCTGGCTCGGTGCCGCAATATTCCCGTCGTGAGCCCCGGGCCGGGACCGACTTCAAGAAGATGGTCGCCAAGATCGAGCCCCTTCAATGCCCAGGGGACAAGGCCCTCCCTCAACGCGCGCTCCCAGAATCTCGACCCGCAAAACCAGCGGTGAAAACGGTTCATCTCACCCTAAGCTGCCTGTCAAGCCATTTAAAAATGTTACCCGCGGCTGAATCGTCGCGCCATTTAGGATGTTACTTTCTCCTGCGACCGGCGGGCCTGAGTGCCGACGGAGA
>DATEAO010000052.1:0-2735 GCA_035288345.1 Candidatus Methylomirabilota bacterium
CCACCTTTCCTGCTTGCTTTCTTTCCACCTCCCCTGCTTGTCTTCTTTCCATGTTTCGTTCCCTTCTCCTTACCTTCCTTCTTCTCCTGCATGTTTCTCACCTTCTTTCTTTCCTTGACCCCTACCTATGTGTCTCCGGACGATCCTGAGACCTCAAGCAGAACGATGTCAAGGGCCCCGCCGGACGGCCTCAGCCCGCCGCGTTGACAGCCGCCCCGCATAGGTGCACAATCGCGGCACACGGGCCACCGCAGGGGGCGCGGTCATGAAACACCAACGTTCTGGGCGTAGGCGGCCCAGGCCGCTACGTCTGCATCTTTCCCCGTGTCAAGAGGTGACCCAGCGCTCGGCAGGGAGAGTTTCAATGGCACGAGTCTTCGGGATCGCCCTACTGGTACTTATGATTCTAGCGGGGGCTTGTGGCGGTGGTGGCGATGATAGCAAGCGAAACAAAGAGCCAGCGGAGAGTGAGGCCGAAAACGAACTTGCCGCGTCACTGCTGCTGACTGTCGATGACTTCCCAACCGGCTGGGCAGAGGACACGAGCGCCGACGAGGAAACCACCGCACTAGAGAAAGAGTGCGACACTGGCCCAGCCCCAGGGCGCACAGGTTGGGCCGAAACGGGCGACTTTTCCATGGGCGGGATCTCAACAATAGCAGAGGGCGTTGCCGTGTTTCAGTTGCAGGATGACGCCAGGGCTTCGCTGGACCGTATTGAATCCGCAGGGAAGTGTCGGGTTGACTTCATCAATGACGGAAAGCTGGGCGATTCCAAGAGGGTTTTTTCAGATGCCTCTTTCTCCCGTGCTTCGTTTCCGGCATACGGAGACGCAAGCACCCGCCCTGGAGAGAGTACGCCGCCGTCAAGAAGGAATACACGGTCAACAGCTCGCAGGTAGAGCAAAGTGGAAACCTGTACGCATTATGTTCTGAACGATCCCTCCAGCTCCTGGCACCAATTGGGTGCTTCAGTTTCATCGTGCAACTCCCGATGGTGAGCTCTTCGAGAATGGTAACGTTCAGGCGATTCCTTTCGGAACGCTGCGGGTTCCTATCTGTCGTGCCGTGCGACGACCGCCCCGGTAGGCTGTTTGATGGACTCGAACATTGTCGAAGCGTCATCTTCATAGCGCGCAAGCGCCGGCAATCAGGAGGACTGCAATTCGCGACGACCCGGTACAACCGGTGGGCCACCGAGGTGAGAGAACACCTTCTTACTGATTTGGAGTTCACTGGTGTGTCCGAAGAGGTCGTGCTGCGAGGGCAATTTCCGAAAGTGGGAGCCCCCGTCCACGAGCGAATCCTGCAAAAGGTGTTTGCTGGCAAGGGGTTCGAAGTGGAGCGTTCATTGTCGCCGCACCGCACCGGGCAATTCATCTTCTATCAAGAGTCCACGGGATATTGGGTGAAAGCGACGGTCGGGTTGCCGTACTATGCCAAGAACGGCGAGACCGGGGCGCCACCGCACGGTCGGTACCTGTTCTTCTCGGACTCAGGGACAGCGCATATCGTGTCCGCCGTGCTGAATAGTAGCCTCTTCTACACGTATTTCATCGCTTACAGCGACGGCTTTCATCTTAGTGATCGACTGGCTACCGGCTTTCGGTTAGCGCCCTCGATACTCGGTGACCGTATTCTGGTCAAACTCGATGGGGCGCTACTGGCTGATCTCAAAGGGTGCGCGAGCGTCAAGACTATCAACACAAAGCTAGGTGATCAGATCTCGTACGCGGAATTCAATGTGTCTGAGTCCAAGCAAATGATCGATAATATCGACTCGGTCCTCGCCCGGCACTACGGTTTCACCGAAGAAGAGCTGGACTTCATCATCAACTACGACATCAAGTACCGGATGGGCCGCGACGCTGAGGGCGAAGACGAGGACTGAAGTCCGGGCGCCGGTAGAGCTGACGCCGGCCCATGCGGCATGGCCGGCGAGGATGGCGGAGCGCCACCTGGGCGTTGGGCGTACAATGGGTAGCGACGAAGATCGGTAACAGACCCGTACTGAGGGAGTCTGGAACTACAGGAGGCTTGCCAGTCCCGCAGGGCTGGAAGACGAAGCATTGCGAGAAGAGAGAACATCAGAAGAGCGGCTTGCTGACGAGGCGCTGATCCTCGCGCTGTACCACCTCACCCAGGTTGAGGCGAGAGCGCCTGAGGTGGGTGACCGGCTAAAGGCGATGAAGCTCGTCTTCCTGGCCAACCACTCGATGCTGCAAAGGCGCGCGAAGGGGCTCAACTGCACGTTCTACCGCTGGAACTACGGACCGTTGTCCAACGATGTCTATGGGGCCTGGACAAGGCTTATCCAGGCCGGCCTGCTACAAGAAGAGGAGCGGATCTCGGTCACGCCCAGAGGGTCGGACCTCGCCGGAGCATTCATTCGAGAGGTGCTCGCTGACGAGGGGAACCGCATGTTCCTCCAGTTCCTGGAACGCACGGCGCAGGAGTGGGCAAGGAAGTCCAGCCGCTCGATCCTGAACGCCGTCTATGCGATGGAGGTCGTACCCGTGGGCGGGCGTACCCCCGTGAAGGTCCGTGACCTCCCCTTGTCGGCACACGTCACGCAGATCCTGGAACCGTCAGAGGCTCGTTCCGCGCTGACCGTGCCTGAGGGGTGGCTGGAGACCCTCGGCCTCATACTCCATCCGCCCGCGATGGAGAGTATCATCCGCGCCGCAGACGATGCCCGCGCCGGTCGGGTCGTTCTAGGCGATGACATCTGGGCCG